>NZ_JALMFA010000019.1:0-131248 GCF_023242545.1 Pseudomonas sp. MWU13-2517
ACAGATATAATTCGCCGTCAACACTTAATTTCAGCTTCATTCAGCCTTGAGCGAAATACGCGCAAATGCCTTCTTCCCGGCCTGGCAAACATGGGTGGCGCCGAGCTGGTATATAAAGGTGCGATCAACCACCTCACCATCCACACGCACACCACCAGAACCCAGCAGATCACGCGCCACCGCCGAGTTCTTCACAAGGCCCGCCTTATTAAGGACGGCCGCGATCGGCATAGCCTCTGCAGCAGTCAACTCGACCTCAGGCAGATCGTCCGGCAGCTCGCCATCCTTCATGCGATTACCCGCAGCACGGTGAGCATTGGCCGCAGCCTCTTCGCCATGGAAACGCGCAACGATCTCTTCCGCCAACTTGATCTTGACGTCCCGCGGATTCGCACCCGCCTCGACATCGGCACGCAATGCGTTGATCTCATCCATCGAGCGAAAGCTCAACAGTTCGAAGTAACGCCACATCAACGCATCCGGAATAGAAACCAGCTTGCCGTACATCACCCCTGGGGCTTCCTGGATACCCACATAGTTACCCAAGGATTTGGACATCTTCTTGACGCCATCCAACCCCTCCAGCAAAGGCATGGTCAGAATGCATTGAGCCTCTTGCCCATACGCACGCTGCAGCTCACGCCCCATCAGTAGGTTGAACTTCTGATCGGTGCCGCCCAACTCGACGTCCGCACGCAATGCCACCGAGTCATACCCCTGAACCAGCGGATACAAGAACTCGTGAATAGCAATCGGCTGATTGGTGGAGTAGCGCTTATCGAAGTCATCACGCTCAAGCATGCGTGCGACTGTGTACTGAGAGGTCAGGCGAATGAAGTCCGCCGGCCCCATCTGATCCATCCAGGTGGAGTTGAACGCCACCTCGGTCTTGGCGGGATCGAGGATCTTGAATACTTGCGTCTTATAGGTCTCGGCATTGTCGAGAACCTGCTCACGAGTCAACGGAGGACGCGTCGCGCTCTTGCCGCTCGGATCACCGATCATCCCGGTGAAATCACCGATCAGAAAAATGACCTGATGTCCCAGCTCCTGGAACTGGCGCAACTTATTGATAAGCACGGTATGCCCCAAATGCAGATCCGGCGCTGTCGGATCAAAGCCAGCCTTGATACGCAGAGGCTGGCCACGCTTGAGCTTTTCGATCAGCTCGGCCTCGACCAACAGTTCTTCCGCACCACGTTTTATCAGCGCTAGCTGCTCTTCAACCGACTTCATAACAGACCCGCAAGGCTCGAATTCAAAAGGGAACCAACCATACAAGATCAGGGACTAATTACAAGTTTTGCCCTACGTACGGACACTACTCAGCAAGCCCAGCGTTCGCGAGCTTGCGCCACAGATGATTTGGTTATATTTTATACAGTTATTTCATCTTCATCATGTCATTCATCTTTTCCATTTCATCTTCAAAGTCAAATTACTTATGACCACAGAACCGTCTAAAGCGCCGCCGCTTTACCCGAAGACCCACCTGCTCGCCGCAAGTGGGATCGCCGCTCTTCTCAGCCTGGCACTTCTGGTATTCCCTTCCAGTGACGTAGAAGCCAAACGAACATCCCTGAGCCTTGACCTGGAAAGCCCGGTTGAACAACTGACACAAGATCAAGACGCCTCCGACGCCCAACAAGCCACAAATGCCCCCGTTGAATCACCCTTTGCACAGATAGAAAGTGCGCCTGAGGAGACTCAACAGGCCGCTCAGGAGCCGCCTGCTGCAGCCCCCGCCAAGAACCCGTTGCATCGCGAAGTAGTCGTGGCGAAAGGCGACACGCTGTCAACCCTGTTTGAGAAAGCAGGCTTGCCCGCCGCCACTGTTAATGAGGTATTGGCCAGCGATAAACAAGCCAAGCAGTTCACCCAGCTCAAGCGCGGCCAGAAGCTTGAGTTTGAAATGACGCCAGACGGCCAACTGAACAACCTGCACAGCAGTATCAGCGACCTGGAAAGCATTACCCTGACCAAGGGCGCCAAAGGTTTCGCCTTCAACCGCATTACCGCCAAGCCCGTCATGCGCTCTGCCTACGTACACGGCGTCATCAACAGCTCCCTGTCTCAGTCAGCTGCCCGCGCCGGCCTGTCCCACAGCATGACCATGGACATGGCCAGTGTGTTCGGCTACGACATCGACTTCGCCCAAGACATCCGCCAGGGTGATGAATTCGATGTGATCTACGAGCAGAAAGTCGCCAACGGCAAGGTCGTCGGCACCGGCGCCATTCTTTCCGCACGATTCACCAACCGCGGCAAGACCTACACGGCGGTTCGCTATACCAACAAACAAGGCAATACCAGCTACTACACCGCCGATGGCAACAGCATGCGCAAAGCATTCATCCGCACTCCGGTGGACTTCGCTCGTATTAGCTCGCGTTTCTCCATGGGTCGCAAGCATCCAATTCTGAACAAAATCCGCGCCCACAAAGGCGTCGACTACGCAGCCCCTCGCGGCACGCCAATCAAGGCGGCCGGTGACGGTAAAGTCCTGCTGGCCGGTCGTCGTGGCGGTTACGGCAACACAGTGATCATCCAGCACGGCAACACCTACCGTACGCTGTACGGACACATGCAGGGGTTTGCCAAAGGCGTAAAAACAGGCGGCACCGTGAAACAAGGCCAAGTGATTGGCTATATCGGCACCACAGGCTTGTCTACCGGCCCGCACTTGCACTATGAGTTCCAGGTCAACGGTGTCCACGTTGACCCGCTGGGCCAGAAGCTGCCAATGGCCGATCCAATCGCCAAGGCCGAGCGTGCACGCTTCCTGCAACAAAGCCAGCCGCTGATGGCGCGCATGGATCAGGAACGCTCCACCTTGCTGGCTTCGGCGAAGCGTTAAGGTATGGCGCTCTATATAGGCGTGATGTCCGGGACCAGCCTCGATGGCCTGGATATCGCCTTGATTGAACAAGACCCGGCGATCAACTTGATCGCCACCCACTACATTCCCATGCCGGACAGCCTGCGCACCGCGCTTCTGGACCTGTGCGCCAGCGGCCCGGACGAGATAGCCCGATCGGCCATCGCCCAGCAGCACTGGGTAACACTGGCCGCTCGCGGCATCCAAGCCTTGCTGGCCCAGCAAAACCTGAAGCCCCAGGACATCCGCGCGATTGGCAGCCATGGCCAGACCATCCGCCACGAACCCGCGCGGGGCTTCACCGTTCAGATCGGCAACCCTGCCCTGCTCACCGAGTTGACCGGCATCACTGTGGTCAGTGACTTTCGCAGCCGTGACGTAGCCGCCGGCGGTCAGGGAGCCCCCTTGGTACCCGCCTTTCATGAGGCGTTGTTCGGTGAACAAACCGGTAACCGTGCCGTATTGAACGTCGGCGGGTTCAGCAACCTCAGCCTGATTGAAACCGGCAAGCCTGTAGCGGGCTTCGACTGCGGCCCGGGCAACGTGTTGCTGGACGCCTGGATTCACCACCAACGCGGCGAGCACTTTGACCGCGACGGCCAATGGGCGGCCGGTGGCAAGGTCGAGCCCCAGTTGCTCAACGCGCTGCTCAGCGACCCCTTCTTCCAGACCAAAGGCCCGAAGAGTACTGGGCGCGAAGTGTTCAACCTGAAATGGCTGCAACAACACCTCGGCAAATTACCTGCGTTCCAACCTCAGGATGTACAGGCAACCCTGCTTGAGTTAACCGCCCTGACCGTCGTCGACTCTCTGCAAGCTGCACAATCCGAGACGCAGACCCTGCTGATCTGTGGCGGCGGCGCCCATAACGCCACGCTGATGAAGCGACTGGCCGCACTGCTGCCCAACACTCAGGTCGACAGCACCGCTTCCTACGGTGTAAGTCCCGACTGGGTTGAAGCCATGGCCTTTGCCTGGCTGGCCCATTGCTGCCTCGAAGGCATCGCCGCCAACCGTCCAAGCGTCACGGGTGCGCGGGGGCTTAGGGTTCTGGGCGCGATCTACCCCGCCTGACGTCACCCGCAATCGCAGACAGCAAAACGCCGCTTGGCCGATCAAAGCCAAGCGGCGTTTTTATTGGTTGTCGATCAGGCCATCGATCAAATCGAGAACGAAGATCCGCAACCACAGGTCGTAGTGGCATTCGGGTTCTTGATCACGAAACGCGAACCTTCCAGACCTTCCTGATAATCCACCTCGGCACCTGCCAGGTATTGGAAACTCATCGGGTCAACGACCAGGCTGACGCCCTCGCGCTCGACTATAGTGTCGTCCTCGGCCACGTCTTCATCGAAGGTAAAACCGTACTGAAACCCTGAACAACCGCCGCCCGTAACAAACACGCGCAGCTTCAAGCGATCATTACCCTCTTCATCGACCAGGCTCTTCACCTTGTGCGCAGCACCGTGGGTGAATTGCAAAGCCGTGGGGGTGAAGGATTCAACGCTCATGCTGATAATCTCCCGGCGTAGCGCCGCCATATGCGTAATGGGCGGCATTATCCGCTTCTCCTAGAAAAGCGGTCAACTATTGTTACGGTATATCAATCTGTTCTCACGCCATTAAAAACGCAAAAGGCCCGATAAACGGGCCTTTTGCACAGTCATGAAACCTTCTTAAGGCAACATGCCCGCGTGAGACAGTCCCAGCTTCTCATCCAAGCCGAACAGGATGTTCATATTCTGCACCGCCTGGCCCGACGCACCTTTGACCAAGTTGTCGATCACCGACAGCACTACCACCAGGTCGCCATCCTGCGGACGGTGCACGGCAATACGGCATACGTTGGCACCGCGTACGCTGCGGGTTTCCGGGTGGCTGCCGACAGGCATCACGTCGACGAACGGCTCGTTGGCATAACGCTTTTCAAACAGCGCCTGCAGATCAACCGAGCGATCGACCACAGTGGCGTAGAGCGTGGAGTGAATGCCACGGATCATCGGCGTCAGGTGCGGCACAAAGGTCAGCCCTACATCCTTACCGGCAGCACGGCGCAGCCCCTGGCGAATTTCCGGCAGGTGGCGATGCCCTTTTACTGCATAGGCTTTCATACTTTCCGACGTCTCGGAGTACAGGGAACCTACTGCCGCGCCACGGCCGGCGCCGCTCACCCCAGACTTGCAGTCTGCAATCAAACGCGAGGTATCTGCCAGCCCGGCTTCCAGCAAGGGCAGGAAACCCAGCTGAGTTGCAGTCGGATAGCAACCCGGCACGGCAATCAGACGCGCTTGTTTGATCTGCTCACGATTGACTTCAGGCAGGCCATACACCGCTTCCTCCAGCAATTGCGGTGCGCCATGGGGCTGGCCATACCACTTGGCCCACTCATCGGCATCCTGCAGGCGGAAGTCTGCGGACAGGTCGATCACCCTGGTGCCGGCCGCCAGCAGTTCGCCAGCCAATGCATGGGCCACACCGTGAGGCGTGGCGAAAAACACCACATCACAAGCCCCCAGGGTCTTGATGTCCGGAACACTGAATGCCAGGCCGTCATAATGGCCTCGCAGGTTCGGGTACATATCGGCCACGGCCAGCCCGGCCTCGGATCGGGAAGTGATGACGACCACCTCTGCCTGCGGATGCTGAGCCAACAGACGCAGCAATTCGACACCGGTGTAACCCGTGCCGCCGACGATACCGACCTTGACCATAAACCTGCCCTCAACGAACCCACTGGAAAGCCGTCGATAATAGGGGCCGCATCGTCCTGCGACAACCGCCAACGTGACGTACGGACGCATGAGCCACTACTATCTTGGCTACCGTGAACCTTGGGAATAACCAAAAATGCTCTATCTATGGGTCAAAGCCTTCCATATCGTCAGCATCGTCTGCTGGTTTGCCGGGCTGTTCTACCTGCCGCGCCTGTTCGTCTACCACGCTCAAAGTGAGGACACCGTCAGCAAAGAACGCTTCAGCGTGATGGAACGCAAGCTTTACCGCGGCATCATGGGGCCGGCGATGCTTGCCACGCTGGTATTCGGCATCTGGATGCTTGCGCTTAACCCGGGCATCTTTCAATCAGGTGCATGGATCCACGCCAAGCTCACTCTCGTCGTACTGCTGATCGGCTACCACCACATGTGCGGCGCTCAGGTAAAACGTTTTGCCCGTGGCGAAAACACCCGCAGCCATGTCTTTTATCGCTGGTTCAATGAAGTGCCGGTTCTGATATTGCTGGCTATCGTAATTTTGGTCGTGGTCAAACCGTTCTAACTTCACATCATACGGGGTACCTCCAATGTCGCTGCCCGCTTTGCTTGAACAACGTCTGCGCCTTCCGGTAGTGGCTGCGCCGATGTTCCTGATTTCCAACCCGCAACTGGTCCTGGCATGCTGCCGCAACGGGGTGGTCGGGAGTTTCCCGGCGCTCAACCAGCGCGAAAGCAGCGGTTTCAAGGCCTGGCTGGAGGAAATCGAAGCGGGCCTGGCGCAGTTGGACAACCCCGCGCCATACGCCGTCAACCTGATCGTGCACAACAGCAACCCACGCCTGGAAGCTGACCTTGCGATCTGCGTTGAACACAAGGTTCCCATCGTCATCACCAGCCTCGGCGCGGTGAAGGAACTGGTAGATGCCGTGCACAGCTACGGCGGCCTGGTGTTTCACGACGTCACCACACGGCGCCATGCCGAGAAAGCCGCAGAAGCGGGCGTCGACGGCCTGATCGCGGTAGCGGCAGGCGCCGGAGGCCATGCAGGCACCTGGAGCCCTTTCGCGCTGATCGCCGAGATACGCCAATTCTTCGATAAAACGCTGCTGCTGGCCGGCTGCCTGAATCATGGGCACGAGATCCTCGCCGCCCAGCTGTTGGGAGCCGACCTTGCGTATTTCGGCACGCGCTTTATCGGCACCACCGAAAGTCACGCCCCGGATGCCTATAAAGAGATGCTGCTCACATCGCGGGCCGCCGACATCGTGCACACTCCAGCAGTCTCCGGCGTACCCGCCAGCTTCATGCGCCAGAGCCTGGAAAACGCCGGTTTCGACCTCGCAGCTCTTCAAGGCAAAGGTGAAGTCAACTTCGGTTCCAAGCTCAAGCCGCTGAGTGACGAGGCCAAAGCCTGGAAGACCGTATGGTCTGCCGGCCAGGGAGTCGGGGAAATTGATGATTTACCCAGCGTGGACGAACTCGTCGCCCGTCTGGATGCCGAATACCGCAAGGCCCGCGAGCAGGCGGCACAGTTACGCTGGCCACGCTGATACACTTGCAGCACCGGCTGACTGCAGCCGGCCTGCCACTCTTCTCTCACAAATGACAAGGATGCCCGCATGAGCGACAACCGTTTTAAGATTGTGTTTGATGGAGCATTGCTCCCGGGTGTCGAAAGCACCACTGCCAAGCTGAACCTCGCCGAGCTGTTCAAGAGTGAAGTCGAAGCCATCGAAAAGCTCTTTACCGGCCGCCCCGTTGCACTGAAACGCGACCTGTCCCGCCCGGACGCCGAGACCTATCTCAACGCACTGAAAAACGCCGGGGTCGACGCACGTATCGAAGCCGAACAACCCGTGGCCTTCAGCCTTGCAGAAACACACGAGACGACGTCCGGCAGCGCCGACTTCTCGCAGCCTGCCGCCTCGCCCTATGCGCCACCACGCGCTGCCGTGGGTGATGATTTGCCGGAATACGCCACCCTCAATGTGTTCACCATCCACGGACGTATCGGGCGTCTGCGGTACCTGGCCTGGACGCTGGTGTTGACCGTAGCGATGCTCGTCGCCTCCGGCATCATCGCCACGGCGGGCTTTGCCGTCGCAACCGCCTCGCCGACGGCGGGTATCATCCTGGGCTCGCTGCTGGGCTTTGCGTTGTTCGTGGCCATTCTCTGGGTCAGCGTGCAAATCGCAGTGCAGCGGCTGCATGACCTGGGTTGGTCCGGCTGGTTGTGGTTCCTGAACCTGGTCCCGTTGGTCAACAGCGTCTTCCCGATCCTGCTGCTGGTATTGCCGGGGAACGCAGGCGCCAACCAGTACGGTGCGCCACCACCGCGCAACTCCACCGCGGTAAAAGTCCTGGCTACCCTGTGGCTGGCGTTTATTCCAGTGATGCTGGCTATCGTGGTCACGCTGGGTATGAACGGCTACCTGAATCAACTCGAAGCCAACATGGACGGTGGCTACGAAAACAGCTCGATCACCTCCGATGACGCCACCGATCAAAGCGTTATCGTTGATGAAGAAGACGCGCAAAGTGCTGATGAAGCAGCCGAACCTGTAGACTCTCCAGAACAGTGAAGAAACGCCCGCCCGCCTGTGATGCCTCTGTCACAGGCTCGGCGGCGTTGCGATGGAGAAAGGCATGACCCGTTACGCTCTGATCACCGGCGCCTCCAGCGGCATCGGCCTGGCCTTGGCCGAAGCCCTGGCCCGGCGCGGCCGCAGCCTGATTCTGGTGGCCCGCCAGCGTGATCAGTTGGAAAGTATTGCAATCGAATTGACTCAACGCTTTGGCGTCGAGGTGCTGTTTCGTGCCTGTGACCTGGGCGAACCCCTGCGTTTGTCGGGGTTTCTTCTGGAACTGGAAGAGGGCGAACGTCAGATCGACCTGCTGGTGAACTGCGCCGGCATCGGTACCAGCGGGCCATTTCTGGCCCAGGATTGGATGACCGAACAAGACCTGATCGAAGTCAACATCCTGGCCCTGACCCGCATGTGCCACGCCCTTGGCAATGCCATGGCGCTGCAGGGTGGCGGGCAGATTCTCAACGTCGCCTCAGTCGCCGCCTTCCAGCCCGGCCCGTGGATGAGCAGCTACTACGCCAGCAAGGCTTATGTACTGCACTTTTCCGAAGGTCTGCGCGAAGAGCTGAAGACCTGTGGCATCAAAGTCTCAGTCCTGTGCCCCGGCCCTACCCGCACGGCATTCTTCGGCACCGCGCAAATGGACACCGCCAAGCTCGACCGCAGCGGGCAACTGATGAGCCCGGAAGAAGTGGCGCTCTACACTGTGCGTGCACTGGAGAGGAACAAAGCCATCATCATCCCTGGGCGACGCAACCGCTGGTTGGCCTTCAGCCCGCGCTTCAGCCCACGTTGGCTGACCCGCAAGATCGCCGGCGCGATCAACAAGGCCTATTGCCCACGTTGACGGCCTGGGTACACTCACCCTGCACTTTCATAATGGAGAAACAGCTGTGGATACTCTGTTCACCAAGATCATCAACAGAGAAATACCCGCGGATATCATCTACGAAGATGATCAGGTCCTGGCTTTCAAGGACATCAATCCCGCGGCGCCCGTGCATTTCCTGGTTATCCCGAAGAAACATATCCCCACGCTCAATGACCTGACCGAGGAAGACAAAGCCCTGGCCGGCCATATTCTATTCACCGCTCAGCGCCTGGCCCTGGAACAAGGCTGCGAGGAAGGCTTCCGGGTGGTGATGAACTGCAACCCGAAAGGCGGTCAGACGGTTTATCACATCCATATGCACGTGCTGGGTCAGCGTCAGATGAACTGGCCACCGGGCTGATCACCCTCGCTGCGCAGGTCGCGGCCCAAGGCTGCGACCCCATGCCCTAGACTCAGCGCAAACGCTTCACCCTCTCTTGCGGTAAACTGGCCGCCGAGATTCCTCCCGGAGGTCAGCATGACTACCCAACGTCACTACTCGCCGATTGACCGTCTGTTGCTGCAAGCCGACATGGCCATGCGCACGCTGTTGCCATTCAGTGGCCAGCCGTACCGCCCATCACCCGCCATCGTGCAGCCCGACGCGCAGATGAGCGAGACCGACACCCGCCACGTTGCCGGCCTGATGCGTATCAACCATACCGGTGAAGTGTGCGCCCAGGCGCTGTACCAGGGCCAGGCGCTGACCGCCAAGCTGCCGCAGGTACGCGCAGCGATGGAACATGCAGCCGAAGAAGAAATCGACCACCTGGCCTGGTGCGAGCAACGCATTCGCCAGTTGGGTAGCCACCCCAGCGTGCTGAACCCATTGTTCTACGGTTTGTCGTTCGGCATCGGCGCGGCTGCCGGCTTGATCAGCGACAAGGTCAGCCTCGGGTTTGTCGCGGCGACAGAACATCAGGTATGCAAGCATCTGGATGAGCACTTGGAGCAATTGCCGGCGGAGGACGAAAAGTCCCGGGCCATCCTTGAGCAAATGCGCATTGATGAAGAACACCACGCAGAAAGCGCATTGGATGCCGGCGGCTTCCGCTTCCCCGCGCCGGTGAGGTTTGGCATGAGCCTGTTGGCCAAGGTCATGACCAAAAGCACCTACCGCTTGTAAGTGCAAACAACTTGACCAAAAAAGGGCGCTATCGAAGCGCCCTTTTCCTTTTGGCCGTTGCGTCAGCCCAACTCAATGATTTCGTAGTCGTGAGTAATCGCCACACCGGCCGCGCCGAGCATGATCGACGCCGAGCAATACTTTTCAGCCGACAGCTCGATGGCACGTTTGACCTGGGCTTCTTTCAGCGCCCGCCCCTTCACCACGAAATGCATGTGGATCTTGGTAAATACCTTCGGGTCCTCAGTAGCGCGCTCGGCCTCCAGAAAGGCTTCGCAGCTTTCAACGGCCTGGCGGGACTTCTTCAGGATGCTGACCACGTCGAAATTGCTGCAACCGCCGACACCCAGCAGGAGCATTTCCATCGGGCGTACCCCCAGGTTACGGCCACCAGCTTCCGGCGGGCCGTCCATGACCACTACATGGCCACTGCCCGACTCACCGAGGAACATGGCTTCGCCCGCCCATTGGATGCGTGCCTTCATCACCCAGACTCCACTGCTAAAAAAGGGTTGCCAGCTTAGCACAGGGCCCCGCAACAGCAGCGTTGCGCATGAAAGCGATCAATGACAGCGTTTACCAGGCAAAATCATCAATCGAATCAGAATGTGTCTGTTAAGCTGGCGCCAAATCAATGGCGCATTGCCATCTTTTGCGCAGCGTGTATCAATGCCGACACCGTTGGATAAAAACAACTCCAATCACACCCCTGTAGTCTTTCGGGATACAACCATGGTTGCTCTTACTCCCACACCCAAGATCAAGAACCTCGACAAGTTGTTGATGCATTGCCAGCGCCGTCGCTATCCGGCCAAGCACAACATCATCTGCGCAGGCGAACGCTCGGAAACACTGTTCTTCATTGTGAAGGGCTCAGTCACCATCTTGATCGAGGATGACGAAGGCCGCGAAATGATCATCGCGTACCTCAATACCGGGGATTTCTTTGGGGAACTCGGGCTGTTCGAACAGGCGGGTAAGGAGCAGAAACGCAGCGCCTGGGTACGGACCAAGGTCGAATGCGAAGTGGCCGAGATCAGCTACACAAAATTCCGCGAACTGGCCCAGCATGACCCCGACATTCTGTATGCCCTGAGTGGCCAGATCGCCCAGCGCCTGCGCGACACCACGCGCAAGGTTGGCGACCTGGCATTCTTTGATGTGACCGGTCGCGTGGCTCGCTGCCTGCTTGAACTGTGCAAACAGCCCGACGCCATGACCCATCCCGATGGCATGCAGATCAAGGTCACGCGCCAGGAAATCGGGCGTATTGTCGGTTGTTCACGGGAAATGGTCGGCCGCGTGCTCAAGGACCTGGAGGAGCGCAACCTGGTGCACGTCAAAGGTAAAACGATGGTGGTGTTCGGTACCCGTTAAACCGGCACGAAGCGGGTCAGCATTTGACGGTACGCGCTGTCCAACCGGGCGATCGCATCCGGCGCGGGAAAGGCTTCGTGCAGGGCAATATGGCTACCGGCGCGCACCCGCTGGTCGAGACCGCAGGCTTCATTGAAGCGATTGACCGCCGCAATGAGTTCCTCACGGTCGTTATCCAGCAGCAATGCACCGTGCACCAGCCCCACCGGGCGGCCACCACTTTGTCGCCAGCGCTGGGCGGTGCCGACCATTTTGCGGCCATTGAGGTTGACGTTATAGCGACCGTCACAAAACGCACCGTCGATTTCACCGACAGAAGCATCGCCGCCCAACTCGTTGAGTAGATCGCAGATCGGCTGGCACAAGCGCAAGTAACCGGTTTCGATACGATTCTGGTCGCCTTCGCTGCGCGGCGGTGCATAGACCAGGGCGATATTGACCGTCGCACTCGACTGCGGCACCGGTTCTCCGCCGGTTTCACGCAGCAGTACTGGCCAACCGGCATCCGCTGAAACCTGGCTGGCGGTTTCGAATGCCGGCAGCCGACTCAAACGGCGCGGCATGACCAAAGCTTGATCGCTGGGCTGCCAAAACAACAGCCCAAACGCCTGCTCACCCGCGCAAACGGCCGCCAACAAATCCTGCTCGGCGGCAAGACCGGCTTCAACGGTCATTCTCGCGGGTTGGGTCATCATCAATCCAGGGTCGAACCGCTGATCGCCACGCCACGTTCCGGGAAGAACAGGCGTTGCAGCTCCGCCCCCGGATTCTCGGCGCGCATGAATGTCTCGCCGACCAGGAACGAATACACACCGCTGATTTCCATCAGCTCAACGTCAGCTCGGTTGACGATACCGCTCTCGGTAATCACCAGGCGATCCCGTGGAATACGCGGCAGCAAGTCGAGGGTGTTTTCCAGGCTGACTTCGAAGGTGTGCAGGTTACGGTTGTTGACGCCCACCAACGGGGTGTCGAGGATTTTCAGTGCACGCTCCAGCTCGTTGCCATCGTGGACTTCGACCAACACATCCAGCCCGACGCCTTTAGCCACGGCCGCCAGCTCGGCCATCTTCACGTCATCCAGCGCCGAGACGATCAATAGCACGCAGTCGGCACCGAGGGCACGGGCTTCGACGATCTGGTAAGGGTCGACCATGAAATCCTTGCGAATCACCGGCAACTTGCACGCGGCGCGGGCCTGCTGAAGAAACAAGTCGGAACCCTGGAAGTAGTCGATATCGGTCAGCACAGACAGGCAAGTCGCCCCGCCCTTCTCATAGCTGACGGCGATTTCCGACGGAACAAAGTTTTCGCGGATGACGCCTTTGCTTGGAGAAGCCTTCTTGACCTCGGCGATCACGGCCGGTTGTTTTAGCTTGGCCTGGGCGATCAAGGCATTGGCAAAGCCGCGAGGGGCGTCAGCGGCTTTCGCCTTGGCCTCAAGCTCTCCCAGGCTCACGCGGGCGCGGCGCTCGGCGACTTCTTCGGCTTTGCGGGCCAGGATTTTTTCCAGAACGGTCGGAACACTCATCCTTCATTCTCCATCTTGAACACTGCGGTGAATGCTCCCAGCTCTTCGAGTTTCTCGCGAGCCAGACCGGTGTGCAACGCATCGTGGGCCAAAGCGACACCTTCCTTAAGACTATAGGCGTGGTCCGCTGCGTAAAGTGCCGCGCCAGCATTCAGAACAATCATTTCCGCTGCTTTCTGGCCGTTTTCAGTCTTGCGACGGCCCAGGGCATCACGAATCAGCTCCAGCGACGCAGCCGGGCTTTCAACCGAAAGGCCGTGCAAACTCTGACTTTTCATACCGAGGTCTTCGGGCTCGACCCAATATTCGCTGACCTGGTCATTCTTCAGCTCCGCTACAAAGGTCGGGGCCGCCAGGCTGAACTCGTCCAGACCATCCTTGGAGTGCACCACCAGCACGTGCTTGCTGCCCAGACGCTGCAACACTTCGGCCAATGGCCGGCACAGCGCCTGGCTGAACACCCCCACCACCTGATGTTTCACACCGGCCGGATTCGTAAGCGGGCCAAGCATGTTGAACAGGGTACGCAGGCCAAGATCCTTGCGCGGGCCTGCCGCGTGTTTCATCGCACCGTGGTGGGACTGGGCAAACATGAACCCAATGCCCACGCTGTCGATGCAGCGCGCCACTTGCACGGGTGTCAGGTTCAGGTAGATGCCGGCGGCTTCCAGCAAGTCGGCGCTGCCGCTTTTGCCGGAGACCGCGCGGTTACCGTGCTTGGCCACGGTGCAACCGGCGGCGGCCACCACAAAGGATGAAGCCGTCGACACGTTGAAGATATTGGCGCCGTCACCGCCGGTGCCGACCACATCGACCACACCGTCGAGTGTATTGAGCTCGACCTTGTCCGCCAGCTCACGCATGACCGACACGGCGCCCACGATCTCATCAATGCTCTCGCTCTTCATGCGCATCGCCATCATGAAGGCGCCGATCTGCGCATCGGTGCACTGACCGGTCATGATTTCGCGCATCACATCGCTCATTTCAGCGGTGCTCAGGTCCAGATGGCCGACGATACGGCTCAGGGCAGTCTTGATATCCATGGAAAGTCCTTAGCGCGTGCCGCCGCTCTGCTTGAGAAAGTTGGCGAACAGCTCGTAGCCCTGCTCGGTCAGGATTGATTCGGGATGAAATTGCACCCCTTCGATATTCAGTGTCTTGTGGCGCAGGCCCATGATCTCGTCGACCGTGCCGTCCTCCAACTGGGTCCAGGCGGTCAGCTCCAGGCATTCCGGGAGTGTCTCGCGCTTGACCACCAGCGAGTGGTACCGGGTCACGGTCACCGGCAGGTTGAGACCGTGGAACACGCCCAGGTTCTTATGGAACACCGGGCTGGTCTTGCCGTGCATCACCTGGCGCGCGCGCACCACGTCACCGCCAAACGCCTGGCCGATGGACTGGTGGCCCAGGCACACGCCCAGGATCGGCAACTTGCCGGCGAAGTACTTGATCGCTTCAAGGGAGATGCCGGCTTCTGTCGGCGTGCAAGGCCCCGGCGAAACCACAATGCGCTCCGGGTTCAGGGCAGCGATTTCGGCCACGGTCAGTTCATCGTTGCGCACCACCTTGACCTCGGCACCGAGTTCGCCCAAGTACTGCACAACGTTGTAGGTAAAGGAGTCGTAGTTATCAATCATCAGCAACATGTGGGTTCAAACCTCTTGAATTCACTGATTTCGAATGACCGCCTTCCAAAAGAGTGTCCCGCTGCCAGACGCACGTTCCGGTGCCAGGATGAGCTGGCAAGGGCGTCAAACAGAGGGTGCAGAAGGCAAATCGGTACAGGTCCGGCCAGGCCGGCAGAGAAAAATGTCAGGCGCGCCAACGCCAACGGGCGTGTGCCTTGACTACTCGCATCAAGAGTTTGCTGATGATCAACACGGGGAGGGTCTCATTCATACGTTCAGGCACAGTAACGTAGCCTCGCCAGCGGTGCAATATGGAGCAACGAATACGGGGGTATCACGACAGCGTCCTTGTAGGAAAAAACTGTCCTCCTTGAAGAAAAGCCTGAAAACATTGCTAGTGTTTCACCGGCGATACAAAAACAACTAAATGGAATTTTTCATGCTCAGACCACCGTTCTTCGCGCCGCTGGCCGGCTGCCTTCTGTCACTGGCCTGCGCGCAGGCGTTTGCAGCCTCGTCCCCCTACTCAACCATGGTGGTTTTCGGCGACAGCCTCGCCGACGCCGGCCAGTTCCCCGATGGCAACGCCGGAGCCACCTTGCGCTTTACCAACCGCACCGGGCCGAATTTCCAGGGCGACTACGGCCTGGTCTCATCGACCTTATTGGGTGCCAGGCTAGGTGTCGCGCCTAACGACCTGAATGCCTCCACCTCACCGGTTCGCGCAGCACAGGGCCTGCCTGACGGGAACAACTGGGCGGTCGGCGGCTACCGTACCGACAATGTTCTGGACTCCATCACCTCCGTCTCCAACGCGGCAATTCCCCCCGGCAACGCGGGTGGCGGTACCGTATTGCGCAGCCGTCAGGGTTATCTACCGGCCAATGGCGGACGAGCCGACCCCAACGTGCTGTATTTCCTCTCCGGTGGCGGCAATGACTTTTTGCAAGGTCGCGTACTCAGCCCCGGCCAAGCCGTTGCCGCAGGCGCGCGCCTGGCCGACAGCGCACAAGCGCTGCAACAAGCGGGCGCGCGCTACATCATGGTGTGGATGTTGCCCGACCTGGGGCTGACACCGGCCATTAACGGTACACCGGCCCAAGGGGCGAGTACTGCCCTGAGTAACATGTTCAACCAGTCGCTTGTCCAGCGCCTGTCGCAGATCGACGCCGAGATTATCCCGCTGAACATTCCGCTGTTGCTGAAGGAAACCTTCGCCGACCCTGCCCGCTTCGGCCTGGCCACCGGGCAAAACCTCACCGGTACGTGCTTCACCGACCCCAGTTGTGCCAACCCGACCTATGGACTTGGCGGCACCACCCCCGATCCGACCAAGCTGATCTACAACGATTCAGTGCACCCCACCATCGCCGGGCAACAATTGATCGCCGACTACGCCTATTCAATGCTCGCGGCGCCATGGGAGCTGAGCCTTCTGCCGGAGATGGCCCAAGGCACCCTACGTGCGCACCAGGATGAACTGCGCAATCAGTGGCAGGCCGACAACGGTTACTGGCAGGCGGTCGGCCAATGGCGAGCGATTGTCGCGGGTGGCGGCCAGCACCTGGATTTCGATGATCAAAACAGCTCGGCCAGCGGTGACGGCAATGGCTACAACGTCAATGTCGGCGGCAGCTACCGGCTCAATGACAGCTGGCGCGTCGGGATTGCTGCCGGGTTGTATCGACAGACGCTCGAAGCCGGCGCCCGCGATTCGGACTACAAGCTCAACAGCTACATGGGAAGTGCTTTCGCGCAGTACCAGCAAAACCACTGGTGGGCCGATGCCGCACTGACCGGCGGCAAGCTGGACTTCGACAGCCTCAAGCGCAAGTTCGCCCTGGGCGTCAGCGAAGGCTCGGAGAAAGGCGACACCGACGGCTGGCTGTGGGCCTTGAGTGGTCGCGCAGGCTATGACATCGCCGCTCCAGGCAGCGATTGGCACCTGTCACCCTTTGTCAGCGCCGATTACTCGCGGGTCGAAGTGGATGGCTATTCGGAAAAAGACAGCCGCTCCACGGCACTGACCTTCGCCGATCAACAACGCGACTCCAGGCGCCTCGGCGTCGGCCTGCAGGGCAGCTACCGCGTGACGCCGCAAACCCAAGTCTTTGGCGAGGTAGCCCACGAGCACGAGTTCGAAAATGACACCCAGAAGGTGAAGATTTCACTCAACAGCGTGCCGGGAATCGACTTCAAACTGGATGGCTACACGCCCCGCAGCAATTCGGACCGCCTGAGCCTGGGTGTCAGCCATAAGCTCACAAAGGAACTGGCACTGAGGGCTGCATATAACGTGAGAAAGGATGACAACGTGACCCAGCAAGGGGTCAGCGCGGGTGTAAGCCTGGACTTCTGATGAAGCTTTGATAGCGCGCAGACCAAGCTGTGGGAGGGGGTTACTCCCTTCCACAGCTTGATCTCCAGGTGAGTCAACCCTGCGGGGTTTGCTCTGCCAACGCCACCGCACGGAACATCGCGCGGCGCTTGTTCAGGGTTTCTTCCCACTCAAGGGCCGGTACCGAGTCCGCCACAATCCCACCGCCGGCCTGCACATGCAGTTCGCCGTCCTTGATCACCGCGGTGCGGATCGCAATGGCGGTGTCCATGTTGCCGTTCCAGGCGAAATAACCCACTGCTCCGCCGTAGACACCCCGTTTGACGGGCTCCAGTTCGTCGATGATTTCCATCGCACGAATCTTCGGCGCACCCGACAACGTGCCTGCCGGCAGGATCGCCCGCAACGCGTCCATCGCGGTCAAGCCGGCCTTCAGCTCGCCGGTCACGTTGGAGACGATGTGCATCACGTTGGAATAACGCTCGATCACCATCTTCTCGGTGAGTTTCACCGAGCCGATTTCCGAGACACGCCCGGTATCGTTGCGGCCCAGGTCGATCAGCATCAGGTGCTCGGCGATTTCCTTGTCGTCGCTCAGCAAGTCTTCTTCAAGCGCCAGGTCCGCCTCTTCGGTCGCCCCACGTGGGCGAGTACCGGCAATCGGGCGCACAGTGATCAGGTTGTCCTCGACGCGCACCAGCACTTCCGGCGAACTGCCCACCACGTGGAAGTCGCCAAAGTTGAAGAAGTACATATAGGGCGTCGGGTTGAAACAACGCAGCGCACGATACAGATCGATCGGTGCCGCCTTGAAGTCAATGGACATACGTTGCGACGGCACGACCTGCATGCAATCACCGGCAAGGATGTATTCCTTGATGGTGTCGACTGCGCGCTCGTAGTCATCCTGGGTGAAGCTGGAGCGGAACACCGGGTCAGCGGCAGGCGGACGGCTGAGGTCCAGCCCGCGACGTGGAGTGATCGGCTGGCGCAATTTTTCCAGCAAGGCTTCGAGGCTGGCCTGGCCTTGTTCGAATGCGTCCGCCTGGGATGGGTCTGCCAGGACGATCGCGTGCATCTTGCCGGCGAGGTTGTCGAACACCACCACGGCATCGGAGACCATCAGCAGAATGTCCGGCACACCCAACGGATCCGGGTTCGGGCATTTACCCAGGCGTTTTTCCACGTAGCGCACGCAGTCGTAGCCGAAGTAACCCACCAGGCCACCGTTGAAACGCGGCAGGCCGGGAATGGTCGGTACGTTGTAGCGCGCCTTGAAGGTTTCGACGAAGGCCAGCGGGTCTTCTACGTCATGGCTTTCGATCTCGACGCCATCATGGGTGATACTCACATGATGGTCATGTACCCGCAGCACGGTACGGCACGGCAGGCCGATGATCGAGTAACGCCCCCATTTTTCACCGCCCTGTACCGATTCCAGCAGGTAGGAGTTGGGCTTGTCGGCCAGTTTCAGATAGATCGACAGCGGCGTATCGAAGTCGGCCAGGGTTTCGCAGGCCATGGGAATACGGTTATAGCCGGCAGCGGCCAAACGCAGGAATTCTTCGCGGATCATGAGGTGCCTCGTGGCTTGAGGGTCAAACGGTCAGGTAGGCAAACGTGCCGCAGCGCGGCCAGGATCAGTCAGGCGCGCCAACGCCAGCGGGCCAGGGCCTTGATGACTTTCATCCAGAGTTTGCGAGTGACCACCACGATGGGATTTCCAGAAGGGTTTGAATCAACGTCGGGCAACGTTATCTCAGCGCCCGCTCCCAAGCAACCGGGGATTAACTGGCGCAGGTCGTCAATCACCAGCGCCGGGGATTCTTCGGCAATCGGCCGGCCGTGGTTGTAGCCGTAGCTCAGGGCCACGCACTGCACCCCCGCCGCTTTCGCCGCCAGCACATCACTGCGTGAATCGCCGACAAACAACGACTGGGATGCCGGGATATTGGCCATTTTCATCACGAAGAACAGCGCCGCCGGGTCAGGTTTCTTCTGCGGCAGGGTGTCGCCACCGATGATCCAGCGGAAATAACGGCCGATTTTCATCTCGTCCAACAGCGGCGCGACGAAACGCTCAGGCTTGTTGGTGATCAGCGCCATTTCCACACCCTGTTTGCTCAGCCATTTGAGGGTGTCGCGTACGCCCGGGTAAACCACGGTCAGTTCGTGGCTGCTCTCATAAGCGGCGTTAAACAGTTCCAAGGCGTGTTCGGCCTCGACATCGTCTACGCCGTCAGCGTCCAGATGATTGGCCAAAGCCCGGCGCACCAGCATCTGCGCGCCGTTACCCACCCATTCGCGCACCGAGTCGATGCCCGCCGGTTTGCGCCCCAGCTTGAGCAGCATCTCGTCCACCGCCGCCGCCAGGTCGGGCACCGAGTCGATCAAGGTACCGTCCAGATCGAACATCACCAGCCGTGGCAGCTTGCCGGGGAACAGCCGCTCAAAACCGCTCATGGACGCGCCAGCGCCAGTTCGGCACGCATCTTGTCGATGACCTCCTGGTAGTCCGGGGCGTTGAAAATCGCCGAGCCGGCCACGAAGGTGTCTGCACCTGCGGCAGCGATTTCACGGATGTTGTTGACGTTGACCCCGCCGTCGATTTCAAGGCGGATATCACGGCCGGACGCATCGATCAGCGCACGGGCTTCACGCAGCTTGTTCAGCGTGCCGGGGATAAACTTCTGCCCGCCGAAACCCGGGTTGACGCTCATCAGCAAGATCATGTCGACCTTGTCCATCACGTATTCAAGCACGCTCAGCGGGGTGGCCGGATTGAACACCAGGCCCGCCTTGCAGCCGCCTTCGCGGATCAATTGCAGGGTGCGGTCGACGTGCAGCGAGGCTTCCGGATGGAAGGTGATGTAGGTCGCACCGGCGTCGACGAAGTCGCCAATGATGCGATCCACCGGGCTGACCATCAGGTGTGCATCGATCGGCGCGGTGATGCCGTACTTGCGCAACGCCGCACAGACCATCGGCCCGATAGTCAGGTTGGGTACGTAGTGGTTGTCCATGACATCGAAATGCACGAAGTCCGCACCGGCGGCCAATACCTTGTCCACTTCCTCACCCAGGCGGGCGAAGTCGGCGGAGAGAATCGATGGAGCAATGACGAAGGGCTGCATGACGCACCTTTTGAGCTAAATCACGATGGCGCGCATTGTATACCTCATGCTTTGCCCCGCGCACCGTGACCTGGCTCAATGGCTAGTACGCCGAGCGGTAGATCTTCTCGATATCCGCCACGCTGAGCTTGCGCGGGTTGTTGCGCATCAGGCGTTCAATGCCCGCGGCTTCCGTGGCCATGGCCGGAATGGCGTCTTCGGGAACCCCGAAACTGCGCAGGCCCGCCGGGATCTCCACGGCAGCACACAGCCGTGTCATCGCCTCGACGGCCTGGTCGGCCGCGTCAACCATACTCAAGCCGGTGACATTCACGCCCATGGCCTGGGCAATGTCGCGCATGCGTTCGACACAAGCCAACTTGTTCCACTGCATCACATAGGGCAGCAACAGGGCGTTGCTCACGCCGTGACCAATATGAAAACGTCCGCCCAACGGATACGCCAACGCGTGCACGGCACCCACCCCCGCATTACCGAACGCCATGCCGGCCATCAGGCTGGCGGTAGCCATGTCGTCACGTGCCTGCAGATGCCCAGGGTTGGCGTAAGCCTTGGGCAGCGCACCGGCAATCAACTTGATCGCACCAATGGCCAGTGCATCGGTAATCGGCGACGCATTCAGCGACAGGTAGGCTTCAATGGCGTGCACCAAAGCATCTACACCGCTGGCGGCAGTCACCCCGCGCGGGCACGTGAGGGTCATCTGTGGGCTCATCAAAGCAACATCCGGCAGCAAGTAATCGCTGACGATGCCTTTTTTCAACTGCGCGACCTTGTCGGAGAGGATCGCCACATTGGTCACCTCCGAGCCGGTACCGGCCGTAGTCGGGATAGCAATCAGTGGCGGCCCCTTGCGTGGCACCTGATCGACGCCGAACAGATCGGACAGCTCACCATGATAGCCAGCATAAGCGCAGACACATTTCGCGATATCAATGGCGCTGCCACCACCCACACCAATCAAGCCATCATGTCCGCCGTCGCGATAGGCCTGCATGCAGTCTTCGACGATGGCAATTTCCGGGTCGGGCTGCACACGGTCGAAGATTTCATAGCTGCGCTCGCCCAGGTGCTCCAACGCCAGCGCCACCGTGCCGGACTTGACCAAGGCCGCGTCGGTGACGATCAGCGGGTTATCCACATCCAGGCGCGTGAGTTCGGCAGCCAGTTGTTCAATGGCGCCTGGGCCTGTGAGCAGCTTGTGGGCGATCTTGAATGAGGAAGTACTCATGTGCGCGGCCTCTTATTGAAGGGTGGCAGGCACAAGAGTAGCTCCCTCTGCAGGGTTGTCAGCCATTCAGCAGCTGAATGGTCGTCACACCTGCGCGGTACGCAGCTTCTCGCTACGCCCGCGCAACCATTCCAGGGTCAGCAACAGCAGGACCGAAAAGGCAATCAGCAAGGTAGCGGCAGCGGCGATGGTCGGGCTGAGGTTCTCGCGGATGCCGCTGAACATCTGGCGCGGCAGGGTCGCTTGCTCAGGGCCGGCGAGGAACAGCGTCACCACCACTTCATCGAACGAGGTGGCAAAGGCAAACAGCGCCCCGGAGATAACCCCCGGCGCGATCAACGGCAAGGTCACCCGGCGAAACGCGATCAATGGCGAGGCGCCCAGACTGGCTGCCGCCCGCACCAGGTTATGGTTGAAGCCCTGCAAGGTCGCCGACACGGTAATGATCACAAACGGCACGCCCAGCACCGCATGCACGACGATCAGCGAAAAGAAACTGTTGCCCAGGCCCAGCGGCGCAAAAAACAGGTAACTCGCCACACCGATAATCACCACCGGCACCACCATCGGCGAAATCACCAAGGCCATTACCAGCGCCTTGCCGGGGAAATTGCCGCGGGTCAGGCCAATCGCGGCCAATGTGCCGAACACCATGGCCAGCACCGTAGCGGCCGGAGCGACGATGATGCTGTTCTTCAACGCGCGCATCCATTCGGCCGAGGCGAAGAAATCCTGGTACCAATGCAGGGAGAAACCTTGCAGCGGGTACACCAGGAAACTGCCGCTGTTGAACGACAGCGGGATGATCACCAGCACGGGCAGTATCAGGAACAGCAGGATCAAGCCGCACAAGATCCGCAGGCTGTAGAACCACAGGCGCTCCACGGGCGACATATAAGGACTCAACATCGCAAGGTCTCCTCAGCTCAGGCGCAGGCGGCTGGCGCCCACCAGCCGGTTGTAGATCAGGTACAGCAACACGGTCGCCAGCAGCAGCAAGCCGCCCAACGCCGTGGCCATGCCCCAGTTGATGCTGGTGTTGGTGTAGAACGCCACGAAGTAGCTGACCATCTGGTCGTTCGGGCTGCCGAGCAGCGCCGGGGTGATGTAGTAACCAATCGCCAGGATGAACACCAACAGGCAACCGGCACCGACGCCGGCGTAGGTCTGCGGGAAATACACTCGCCAGAAGCTGGCGAACGGGTGGCAACCCAGGGAAATCGCCGCGCGCATATAGGTGGGTGAAATGCCCTTCATCACGCTGTAGATCGGCAGAATCATGAACGGCAACAGGATGTGCACCATAGAGATGTAGACCCCGGTACGGTTGAACACCAGTTCCAGGGGTTTGTCGATCAGGCCCATGCCCATCAAGGCACTGTTGATCAGGCCGCCGGATTGCAACAGCACGATCCACGCGGCGACCCGCACCAGGATCGAAGTCCAGAACGGCAGCAGCACCAGGATCATCAGCAGATTGCTTTTGCGCGCCGGCAGGTTGGCCAGCAGGTATGCCAAGGGATAGGCCAGCAACAGGCAGATGAAGGTAATCACCAGGCCCATCCAGAAGGTCCGGGCGAAGATGTCCAGGTAGATCGCCTGGTCCGGCGTGGCCGGGGCCACTTCACCCAGGTCGTTGATGCGGTGGTCGACAGCCGCCAGCAGGTAAAACGGCGTGAGGCTGCTGGTATTGCGCCGGATCGCCTGCCAGTACGCGGGGTCGCCCCAGCGTTCATCGAGGCTTTCCAACGCTTCTTTATAGGAAGTGGGCGCCTCGGCAAAGGGCAGCGCCCGCGCGGTTTTGGTCAACAGGCTGCGATAGCCGGCCAACTCCATGTTCAAGCGCTTGGACAGGTCGCCCAGCGTCTGGTTTTTGCGGGCTTCGCCCAGGTCTTCGCTGAGTGCCTGATACACCGGATCGCCGGGCAGGCCACGGCCGTCCCAGGTCTTGACCGCCACCACGGTACGCGGCAAACCACCGACCACTTCCTCGTTACCGATACTTTTGTAGAGCAGCGCAATGATCGGCACCAGGAATACCAGCAGCAAAAATAGCACCAGCGGTGCAATCAATGCCTGGGCCTTCCAGCGGTTGAGCCTTTCGGCACGCGCCAGGCGCTGCTTGAGGGTGGGGCTGGGAATGGCGATCGCCATGGCTGACTCCGGAACTTGAGAAGAAATGCAGCCCCCTGTGCGAGAGAGCAGGGCCTCTCCCACAGGGGCTACGCGGTGTTATTTGGCTGCCCAGGAATTGAAGCGCTGCTCCAACTGCTCGCCGTTATCCGCCCAGAAGCTCACATCGATCTGCACCTGGTTCGCGATGTTTTCTGGGGTGGTCGGCATATCCTTGAGGATGTCCTTGGCCAGCAACGGCACGGCTTGGGTGTTGGCCGGGCCGTAGGCGATGTTTTCCGAGTAGGTCTTCTGCTGCTGCGGCTGTACCGAGAAGGCGATGAACTTCTTCGCGGCTTCGGCACGGTCTTTCGCCAGGCCTTTAGGAATGGCCCATGCGTCAAAGTCGTAGATGCCGCCGTTCCACACCACTTTCAGGTTGCTTTCTTTCTGCACGGCGGCGATGCGGCCGTTGTAGGCCGAGCTCATCACCACATCACCCGAGGCCAGGTACTGCGGCGGTTGTGCGCCCGCTTCCCACCACTGGATAGACGGTTTGAGTTCGTCGAGTTTCTTGAACGCACGGTCCTGACCATCTTTGCCCGCCAGCACTTTGTACACATCTTTCGGCGCTACGCCGTCGGCCATCAAGGCGAATTCCAGGGTGTACTTGGCACCTTTACGCAGGCCGCGCTTGCCCGGGAATTTCTTGGTGTCCCAGAAATCCGCCCAACTGGTCGGCGCGGAAGCCAGCTTGTCGGCGTTGTAGGCCAACACGGTGGACCATACGAAGAAGCCTACGCCGCACGGCTGGATCGCGCCCTTCACGTAGTCCGCGCCATTACCGAACAGTTTCGGGTCCAGCGGCTCGAACATGTCTTCGTCACAACCACGGGACAGCTCCGGCGACTCCACCTCCACCAGGTCCCAGGACACGCTCTTGGTGTCGACCATGGCCTTGACCTTGGCCATTTCACCGTTGTACTCGCCGGCGACGATCTTGCCGTTGCCCGCGCTTTCCCAGGGTGCGTAAAACGCTTTGACCTGAGCGGCCTTGTTCGCGCCACCAAAGGACACGACGGTCAGGTCCGGGCCTGCCATGGCCTGGGTTGCGCCGATCAAGCCAATAGCCAGCGCTGAATACTTAAGGGATCTCAACATTGTTGTGCTCTCCACGTGCAGGGTTGGTGAAGCCATGGGGCGATCAATTCGCCTCTAGAAGTGGGTCGAGTGCGCGAACGTGCTCGACTTGCCAGCCAATCGGTACCACGTCGCCGACCACCATGGCCGGGTCCAACTCGGCGATCGGTTGTTTCACAAAAAAATCGCTCTTGCCGCAGACTTCCAGACGCACGCGCACGTGGTCGCCCAGGTAGATGAATTCCGCCACCCGTCCCGAAAAACGATTGATGCAACTTTCGCTAGAACTATTGAGGCTGATTCGCTCCGGACGCACCGACAGCGTCACCGGCCCGCCGAGCTGACCCACATTCACCGCCAGCGCTTCGACTTTTTCGCCGCGCGCCAGCTCCACTACGCAGCGCTCGCCGGTATGGCTGTGCAGGCGGCCGTTGAGGCGGTTGTTCTCGCCGATGAAGTTGGCGACGAAGGTATTTTTCGGTTCTTCATACAAGGTACGCGGCGCAGCAATCTGCTGGATCTCGCCCTGGTGAAACACCGCCACGCGGTCGGACATGGTCAAGGCTTCGCCCTGATCGTGGGTCACGTACACCACGGTCACGCCGAGACGTTGATGCAGGTGCTTGATTTCCATCTGCATGTGTTCACGCAGCTGCTTGTCGAGGGCGCCGAGCGGTTCGTCCATCAATACCAGTTGCGGTTCGAACACCAGCGCACGGGCCAGTGCCACGCGCTGTTGCTGACCACCGGAAAGTTGGGCCGGGTAACGCTGGGCGAAAGCATCGAGCTGGACCATGCTCAGCACGCGTTTGACCCGTTCACTGATATCGGTCTTGCTTAACGAGCGCACCGATAGCGGGAACGCCAGGTTCTCGGCGACCGTCATGTGCGGGAACAAAGCGTAGTTCTGGAACACCATGCCGATATCGCGCTTGTGCGGCGGCACATTGTTGATGGCGCGTCCGGCCAGGAGGATTTCGCCGGCGGTCGGTGTTTCAAAGCCGGCGAGCATCATTAGGCTGGTAGTCTTGCCCGAGCCCGACGGCCCAAGCAGGGTAAGGAACTCGCCCTTGCGAATCTCCAGGTTGAGGTCTTTGACGATCAGGTTCTCGCCGTCGTAGCTCTTCTGCACGCCACGAAAGCTGACCAGCACATCATTTGTATCCACCTCGCTCATACCCGCACCTTTGTGTTTTGGACCGCAATGGAACAAGCGTAGTCCAGGCGCAAGCCCCCGAAAATCGGGGGCCGGGAGAGAATGGCATCAGCCGGTTGGAAGGACGGGGGTAGGGATTGCCCTACAGCGATGGCGGGCACAGGACGGTGCAGCTGCAAGGAGTGAGCTGCAAGCGGCAGGAATGGGCTCGGTGATGTTTTACAGGGTGTCGCTAATGGGCATGTCGTCAGAGCAGCCTGTGTTCCATGGCGTACTTCACCAGTTCCGCCAGCGAGGTGATATTGAGCTTTTGCATCAACCGCGCCTTGTGAGTGCTGATGGTCTTGCTGCTCAGCGCCAACTGCTGGGCAATGTCATTGACGTTGGCGCCGTGGGCCAAGCGTTCGAACACCGAAAACTCGCGCTCAGACAACAACGAATGCAGCGGGCGCGTATCGGTCAGGCCGACTTCGAAGACCATACGGTCGGCCAGGTCAGGGTCGATATAGCGTCCGCCGGCTGCCACCTTGCGAATCGCGGTCAGCAACAGCGCCGGGTCGCTGTCCTTGGTGGCATACCCCGCCGCGCCGACCTTCAGGGCGCGAGCGGCCATTTGCGCTTCATCATGCATCGACAGCACCAGAATCGCCGGCGGATTGCTCAGCGCCCGAATGCGCGCTATGGCCTCCAGGCCATTCACGCCCGGCATCGAGATATCCAGTAACACCACCTCGCACGCGACATGGCGCAAGGTGTCCAGCAACTGCTCGCCATTGCTGGCTTCACCGACCACCTGCAGGTCTTTGGCCAGGCCGATCAATTGCTTGATGCCCTCCCGGACGATGGTGTGGTCTTCGGCTACCAGTACGCGAATCACAGGCATTTCCTCTTGTTGTTATGCATCCAACGGCACCGTGACACTCAGGGTGGTGCCTTCCCCCACTTCGCTATGCAGGCTCATTTGCCCGCCCATCATCAGCACCCGTTCACGCATACCGACCACGCCAAAAGATACAGGGCGGCCGAGGGTCTCGACGAAACCGACACCATCATCGCTGATGGTCAACCGCAGGTCTGCCCCCTCAATCACCAAGGTCAACTCGACGGTATGCGCCTGGGCATGGCGCATCACGTTGGTCAGCGCCTCCTGCAGGACCCGGAACAAACCGATCGCCTTGGCATCGCTCAAGGCCGGCAGGTTGTCCGGCACCTGCACCAGACAAGGGATTTGCGTACGAGCCTCGAAACGACGGGCCTGCCATTCGATGGCCGAGGCGATGCCGGCGTCGAGGATCGGCGGACGCAGCGCAGTGGCCACGTCGCGCACCAGTTGGAACAGTTGGGCGATCAGGCGCTTCATGCTGTTGAGCCGTTCATTCAGGCCGGGGTCGAGCTGCGCATAGGCCAGCTCGCACATCGAAGTTTCCAGCTTGAGCACCGTGAGCATCTGGCCCAACTCATCATGCACCTCGCGGGCGATACGGGCCTTTTCTTCTTCGCGCACGGTTTCCAGGTGGGCAGACAACTCGCGCAACTGCGCCTCGCTTTGCAGTAAGGCGGCCACGTAACGACGGCGCTCGGTGACATCGTTGAGGTACACCACCAGGTATTCGCCCTGCGCAAAACGCAGGAAGCTCAAAGACACGTCGGCGGGCAGAATACTGCCGTCGGCGCGCACGCAGTCAGTGGCGAAGGTTTGCCCGCCCTCCTCGCTGGCGCGCGCACGCTTCCACAGGTTGAGCCAGCGGTCCATGTTCAAGGTCGGATCGACATCGATCAGCGGCCGCTCGATCAACGCACCCGCGCCGTAGCCAAGCATGGTTTCTGCCGCACGATTGGCGTAACGCACATGGCTGTCCCAATTGACCCACAGAATACCGACCGTACTTTGATCGATGGAAAACTGCGTCAATCGCAAGGCTTCGGCACCGGCAGCGCGGGCGGCGCTTTCTTCGCGCGCCGCCAGCAAGTCGTGTTCCAGGCCACGTTGCTGGCGACGTTGCCAGACCACCATTGCGAGGCAGATGAGCAGGAGTATGCCCAACAACAGGCTGAGGTTCTTCCAGAAACCCGGGAACTCCGCCAACCGCGGGTATTGGGGTTGCAGCCAGCGGTTGTGCAACTGGTCCAGGTCACGGGCGGGTATCGCCCGCAGGGCGCTCTGCATCAGGGTTGCCAATTCCGGCCAATCACGACGCGTGGCCACCCGCAGCAACTGCGGCAGGCCGATATCGCCGACCACTGCCAGCCCCGCAAACTCTGCCTCGCCGGACAACCGACTCAATTGAGCTTCATCAACCACGGCGTACCGTGCCTGTTGGCTCACCAGCAACTGCAAGGCCTGGCGCTCCATAGGCACCCCTTGCACGTTGAGGTTGGGATAAGTGCTGCGCAGGTAATCGGCCACGGCACTGGGCATGCGCACGGCAATGCGGGATTGCTCGTCGAGTTTTTCAAGTTCCACCGCGCCGCCGCCTTCGCGGACGCCGACAATATGCTGGGGCACACGCATATAAGGGTCGGTGAATAACCACAGGCGCAAACCCGCCGGGGTTTGCTGCAGGCCAGGCGCAATATCCACTTCGCCGTCGCGCACGGCAGCCTCCAACTGCTCCTGATCGGGGAAGTTGCGCCACAACACCTCAATATTCAGTGCCTTGGCCAGCCACTGCATCAACTCCACATTGGCCCCGGACAAGCGCTGCAGACGCCGATCGTATTGCGCGTAAGGCGCCTGCAATACCAGCCCCACGCGCAACTCCGGATGCCTGCCCAGCCACTCACGCTGCTGCGCATTGAGCTGTGCCTGCGGCGCAACGGGCGCAGGCGCGGCATTCGCCATCAAGGCGCAGCACAAACCGCCGATAACCAGCAGACAGCGAAAAACCATGATCCACGTCTCACATCACTGACAAATACTGACCAACCCATTAGGCTGCTGGAATCACTTCTGGCCGGGAATCAACGATGCCCTTTCACCACCGTTCGGCACTGCCAGCATTGTGCCTGTCGCTGCTATTTACCAGCGTCTTTTCCGTTCAGGCCGCTGACGCCCCCGCGCCCGCCGCCGAAAAGCCCGCAGAGCGCCAACCTCTACCCGAGCGTAGCCAGGAAGAGGCCAGCGCCTTGGAGCGCAATATCCCACAACACGAACAACAACAATTGCAGGCCGGCAGCGATTCGTTCCTGGCCTTGTGGAAGCCCGCCAACAGCGCCGAATCGGAAGGGGTGGTGATTATCGTCCCCGGCGCCGGGGAAAATGCTGACTGGCCGCAGGCAATCGGCCCATTGCGCCGCAAATTGCCGGACGCCAACTGGGGCAGCCTCAGTCTGTCGCTGCCGGACGTGAGCATGGACACCCTGCCGCCACGGGTGATCGAAGCACCCAAGGCAACCGTCGACACCAGCAGCAAAGACGGCAGCACTGTGGTCAAGCCCGTCGAACAAGCCGCCAGCGCCGAAGCCGAAGGCACCGATCCGGCAGTAGTGCCGGGAGCGGATGAACAGGACAAGACCGACGCCAAGCGTATTTTCGACAGGATCGACGCAGCCGTGGCCTTTGCCCAGACCCAGAGCGCCCGCAGCGTGGTGCTGCTCGGCCATGGTACTGGTGCCTGGTGGGCCGCACGTTACCTGAGCGAGAAACAACCGGCTCAGGTTCAGAAGCTGGTGATGGTGGCCGGCAAGACCCCGGTGGGTCGCCAGCCGGATCTGCAACAAGTGGCCCCTGCATTGAAGGTGCCGACAGCGGATGTCTTCTACCAAGACAGTGCCCAGGAACGCAAAAATGCCCTGGCGCGTCTTCAAGCCGCCAAGCGTGGGAAGAATGACGGCTATAAGCAGGTGTCACTCAAGACCCTGCCCGGCAACAGCTCGGCCGAGCAGGAGCAGTTGTATCGGCGGGTTCGTGGCTGGTTAAGCCCACAGACCGTCGACTGAGCCCTACCTGAAGTCGCGCCGCTCGCGAATCAACGCATAGGCGTTGTGCAGTTCGCGGGTGCGCTCGGTTGCCTCGCGCACCTGCGCGGGGCTCGCGCCTGTGCCGGCAATCTTGTCCGGGTGGTGACGGCTGAGCAGGCGACGATAGGCGCGTTTGATCACTGAGGGCTCCGTAGTGGCTGTTACCCCCAGAATCCGCAACGCCTCTTGATAGGCCCCTCCTCGGTTCGCCAGCGGCTTGCGCTCGGGGGCGTAATCGGACGCCAGTGCTTGCAGTTGTTGCGGCGTCCACCCCAACCACTTGCCCCACTGATCAATCAAATCGCGCTCGGCGTCATCCGCCCTCCCATCGGCCCATGCCATGCGCCAGCAAGCGCGCAATACACCCTCTGCCGCATGGGGTTGCGCCTTGAGCACACGCAAATAGCCACGCACCCGATCGCTCCCGGACTTGCCCCGATTGAATGCAGTGATGGCGCGCCGCTGGGCGGGCTCGTTCATGTCCAGCGCGCGCATTTCCTGGCGCGCCTGCTGGATATGCCCATCCGTAACCCGACCATTGCTTTTGGCCAGCCGTCCCAGCAGCACAAACAGCAATTCGTCATTGCGCAGCGTCGGTCGGCCGCCCATGCGTTCGCGCAACTGCGCCCAACTCTGCAGCTGCAAGCGACGATCCAACGCCTGTCCCAACAATGCCCCCAACAAAGCCCCCGGGATACTGGCAATGGCAAAGCCAGCCCCGGCGCCGATCAGCGTCCCTGGCCACAACATCTTATTGCTCCGTAGTCAGCAGGGTGTCGACCTGCGCCAGGCGCTCCAGTGTCCCCACATCAATCCAGCGTCCCGCCATGTGCTCCCCCGTTACCTGACCTTTCGCCATGGCCGCCCGCAGCAGCGGTGCCAATTTGAAGGCACCGGCACTGCAACCCGCGAACAACTGTGGGTCGAGTACCGAAATGCCACTGAAGGTCAGGTTATCGGCACCGGGCGCGGCATCATGAAGCAAACCCTGGTCCAGGTAGAAATCACCACCCGAGGGATGATGCGCCGGGTTATCCACCATCACCAGGTGGGCCAAGCCCTGGAGCGGCTGTCGTAGCCGAGTGAAGTCGTAATCGGTCCAGATATCCCCATTGACCACCAGGAACGGCTCATCCCCCAGCAACGGCAAGGCCTGGAAAATCCCGCCTCCGGTTTCCAGAGGCTCACCTTCGGCCGAGTACTGGATGCGCAGGCCAAACTGCGCGCCGTCACCGAGGTAGCTTTCGATCTGCTGACCGAGCCAGGCATGGTTGATCACAATCTCGGTGAAGCCGGCCTTCGCCAGTGCCTCAAGGTGATATTCGATCAACCGCTTGCCGCCTGCCTGCACCAGCGGTTTGGGCGTGTGCAAGGTCAGCGGGCGCATGCGCTCGCCCTTGCCCGCTGCCAGGATCATCGCCTTCATACGCTCGCCTCGACAGGTTCACGCAGGCTGGCAAGCAACTCACCCAGTTCGCGCAGTTCGGGCCGGTCTGCAAGTACCGCCTCTATATAAGCAAAGAAGCGCGGCACATCCGCCAGATAGCGTGGCTTGCCATCGCGGTGGCAAATGCGCGCAAAGATGCCGATGACCTTGAGGTGGCGCTGCACGCCCATCAGGTCGCTGGCACGCAGGAAAGCGTCGAAGTCGGCGTGCACGGGGATGCCCAATTGCGCGGCACGCTCCCAGTAGCCGTGCTGCCACTCCCGCACACGGGCCTGGGGCCAACTGAGGAACGCGTCCTTGAACAGGCAGGTGATGTCATAGGTCACCGGGCCGTAGACCGCGTCCTGGAAATCCAGCACACCCGGGTTAGGCGAGCTGATCATCAGGTTGCGTGGCATGTAATCGCGGTGCACCAGCACCTTTGGCTGGGCCAGGGCGCTGTCGATCAGTTGTTCGCTGACGCGTTGCCAAAGATCGCGCTGCCGAGTATCGAACTCGATACCCAGGTGCCGGCGAACGTACCACTCAGGAAACAATTCAAGCTCACGGCGTAGTAAAGCTACGTCATAGCTGGGTAACGGTGCGTCCATCGGCAACTGCTGGAAGGCCAGCAACGCGTCGATGGCATCGCTGAACAATTGATCGGCGTTTTGAGCGTCAATCACGTCCAGATAGGTTTTTCTGCCCAGGTCATTAAGCAAAAGAAAGCCACGAGGCAGGTCTTCAGCATAAATTTTTGGCACGTTTATCCCCGATTTCGCCAGCAAATCTGCAATATCGACGAAAGGTTTGCAGTTTTCCTGGGGTGGAGGAGCGTCCATGACAACGAATGTATGCGCCCCCCCTTCCCACCGGAAGTAACGCCTGAAACTCGCGTCGCTGCTGGCCGCGGTCAATGTGGCCGGGGGTACGGCACCCCAACCTTGAGCGTTGAAAAGGATCGGTAATTGCTCATCCAGCCAGCTTTGCAACTGTTGTAAACGTAGATCTTGCTCGGGCATTACTAGGGTCTCCGACGGCGCTAGCCGTCAAGCGGGGCATGCTTTATTATCACGCATCTTTTTCAGACCATCGAGAGGCGTGCGGCCCAAACCGCGGGCAGATGGCACGCAGGAAGCCCGGACTAATAAGATGGCATTGAAATCCCCCGCGTTTCGTAGAAAATTTCCGTTGCTGGTAACCGGCAGTCTGCTGGCCTTGCAACCCTTCGCCACCTCATTCGTGGTCGCCGCGGAACAGTATGACTGCTCAGTCTCTGCTTCGGGTGCCTGGGATTGCGCGCCGAAAACCGCCGCAGCCCCACTGCCACCACGCCCGGTGCATGATGGCTCTGCCGTCAGCTCGGCCAACGGTACGCCGCAAGGCGAAACCGGCGGCAGTGCCGACGCCGAGCCCAAGACCATGCTGGTCACCGAATCCAAGGGCCGTGGCCTGCGTTCGCGCAGCGCCGACTACAGCCACCTGGACTGGGTGCCTCGCGAGAAGCTGACCGCCGCCCAGTTGGCCGAAACCGGCCCGTATTGCGGTGGTGCGTACATCGAGCCGACGCGTCCAGGCATGAATGACAAGACGAACAAGAGCGACGCGCCGACGTTCATCGGCGCCAAGGCCTCTCGTTACGAGCAGGAACAACAGATCGCGACCTTGGCCGGTGACGTCGTCATGCGCCAGGGCAGCATGCAGTTGGAAGCTCAGGAAGCCAGTCTGTATCAGGCGGAGAACCGAGGCGAGCTGAACGGCAACGTTCGTCTGCGCGACAACGGGGCCCTGATCGTTGGTGACCATGCCCAGGTGCAGCTCGACACCGGTGCAGCCCAGATCGACAATGCCGAATACGTGATGCACAAGTCGCGTATCCGCGGTAACGCGCTGTACGCCAAGCGTGCAGAGAACGCGATCATCCGTCTCAAGGACGGTACGTACACCACGTGCGAGCCAGACAGCAACGCCTGGCAGCTCAAGGGCAACAACATCACGTTGAACCCTGCCACCGGCTTCGGTACGGCAACCAACGCGACGTTGCGGATCAAGAACATCCCGATCCTCTATACCCCTTACATCTATTTCCCGATCGACAACCGTCGTCAATCCGGCTTCCTGCCGCCGAGCTTCAGCACCGGTAGCGAAACCGGCTTTACCCTGGTCACGCCTTACTACTTCAACCTGGCGCCGAACTACGATGCCACGTTGTACCCGCAATACATGACCAAGCGCGGCATGTTGATGGAAGGCGAATTCCGCTACCTCACCAAGTCCAGCGAAGGTCAGTTTGGGGGCGCATATCTGAATGACGATAGCGACGAACGGAAGCAGCAGAGCGATTACGAAAAAACTCGCTATATGCTCAATTGGCAGCATAAGGGTGGGCTGGATTCCCGCCTGACGACACAGGTGGATTACACGAAGATCAGTGATCCATACTACTTCCAAGATCTGAAGGCCTATCAGGAAGGTATTCGGAGCCAGGACTTCCTTAACCAGCAAGGTTCTGTGTCATATCGCGGCGACTCCTACCAGGCTCGCTTGAATCTCCAGGCGTACCAGTTGGCCACGATTTCCCAGATCACGCCGTATGATCGATTGCCACAAATCACTTTCAACGGGGCTTTGCCGTATCACCCTGGCGGATTGAACTTCACGTACGAAACCGAAGCAGTTCGATTTGAACGCAGCCTTGAAAATGGCATTTTTACAGATGAGAACGGCGCAGAGTCAGCTCGCTTGGACACCAACGTCCGTGGGCTGACTCGTGCAAACGGTACTCGATTGAATGTTGCTCCAGCAGTCGAATATCCGATGAACTGGACCTACGGGTTTATTACGCCGAAGTTGAAGTACGTATACACCAAGTACGACCTGGACCTTGACGGTACGGGCAAGGCGGACATGATCGCTGCTGGTCAGACATTCAAAAGCTCGCAGGATCGTGCGCTGCCAGTCGCTAGCGTAGATAGCGGACTCTACTTCGACCGCAACACCAACTGGTTTGGCAAGGATTATCGTCAAACTCTGGAACCGCGTGCCTACTACCTCTACGTACCGAACAAAGACCAGAGCGACATCCCGGTCTTTGATACCAGCGAATACACATTCAGCTATGCCTCGCTATTCCGCGATAACCGCTTCAGCGGCACCGACCGGATCGGTGATGAGAACAAGCTGTCCCTTGGTGTGACCAGCCGCTGGATCGAAGAGAATGGCTTTGAACGCCAGCGCGTGTCCGTGGGCCAGGCGCTGTACTTCAAGGATCGAGAAGTACAACTGCCCGGCATCCTGGCGTCCGACCGCGCCGACGCACAATCGAACGTATCGCCGATTGCTCTGGATTACGAGTTTCGCTTCAACCGCGACTGGCGTGCTACTGCCGACTACAACTGGGATACCGACACCCACAGCCCTCGCTCCGGTAGCGCGATGTTCCACTACCAGCCGGAAGACAACCCGAACAAGGTTATCAACGTCGGTTATCGCTATCGCAACGACCAGGTGGTGTACAACCAGCTGACCGGTAAATGGCAGTTCGGCGGTGATTACGGCACACCTGGCACTGACAACTTCGTGAAGGATTACTACAAAATCCAGCAACACGACTTCTCGATGATGTGGCCGATCGTTCCGCAGTGGAACCTGATCACCCGCTGGCAGTATGACTATGCACGCAACCGTACCCTGGAAGCCTTCGGTGGTTTCGAGTACGACAACTGCTGCTGGAAACTGCGCGTTATCAACCGTTACTGGGTTTCCAACGACGAATACAGTCAGATCGCCCCTCTCAATGAAAAGGGTGACCACGGGCTCTTCTTCCAGATTGTCCTCAAAGGACTCGGCGGCCTGACCGGCGCCAAGGTAGAGAGCTTCCTCGACAAAGGCATTCAAGGTTATCGTGAACGTGAAGATCAAGCTTTCTGATTGTCTGCGCCCACTCGTGCTGGGCGCGTTGTTCCTGGGCACCGTATCGGCACACGCTGCCGTTCAACAGCTGGATAAAGTCGCGGCCATTGTCGATAACGACGTGATCATGCAGAGCCAGCTTGACCAGCGGGTCAAGGAGGTTCAGCAAACCATCGCCAAGCGTGGCGGCGGTGTGCCTCCGACCAGCGTCCTGGAACCCCAGGTGCTGGAGCGCCTGATCGTCGAGAACCTGCAACTGCAGATCGGCGAACGCTCCGGCATCCGTATTTCGGACGAAGAGTTGAACCAGGCCGTAGGCACCATTGCTCAGCGCAACAACATGACCATCGATCAGTTCCGCGCCGCGCTGGCTCACGATGGGTTGTCCTATGAGGACGCCCGTGACCAGATCAAGCGTGAAATGATCATCAGCCGTGTGCGTCAGCGCCGTGTGGCCGAGCGGGTTCAGGTCTCCGAGCAGGAAGTGAAGAACTTCCTGGCTTCGGACCTCGGCAAGATGCAGCTCTCTGAAGAACTGCACCTGGCCAATATCCTGATTCCGACGCCGGACAGTGCCAGCGCCGAGCAGCTCAATGCCGCCGCTGCCAAAACCCAGGCCGTTTATGACCGCCTGAAGGCCGGCGCTGACTTTGCTCAGACCGCCATTGCCGTATCCGGCAGCGATAACGCCCTGGACGGTGGTGACATGGGCTGGCGTAAAGCCGCTCAGTTGCCACCTCCGTTCGACCGCGAGCTCAGTGCAATGGAAGTGGGTGGTATCACCCAGCCCGCCCGTACACCTGGCGGCTTCATCATCCTCAAGCTGTTGGGCAAACGCGGTGGCGAGACCTCGTTGAAAGACGAAGTCCATGTTCGTCACATCCTGGTCAAGCCAAGTGAAATCCGCACCGAGGCACAAACCAAGGAACTGGCCCAGAAGATCTATGACCGCATCGAAGGCGGTGAAGACTTCGCGACCCTGGCCAAGAGCTTCTCGGAAGACCCGGGTTCGGCGCTTAACGGCGGCGACTTGAACTGGATCGACCCGAAAGCACTGGTGCCGGAGTTCCAGGAAGTGATGGCCAAGACTCCGCAAGGCGTGCTGTCCAAGCCCTTCAAGACCCAATATGGCTGGCATGTGCTGGAAGTCCTTGGCCGTCGCGCCACCGACAACACCACCCAGGCTCGCGAGCAACAAGCCTTGACCGTGCTGCGTAACCGCAAATACGACGAAGAGCTGCAAACCTGGCTGCGTCAGATCCGCGACGAAGCCTACGTTGAGAACAAGCTGCCAGGCGCCGAGCAAACAGGCACCAACCAGGCAAGCCAGTGAAACCCCAACGTTTTGCGGTCACCCCCGGCGAGCCGGCCGGCATTGGTCCAGACCTTTGCCTGCTGCTCGCCTCGCAACCCCAGCCACACCCCCTGATTGCCATTACCAGCCGCGACCTGCTCCTTGAGCGGGCTGCGCAGCTGGGCGTGGCCGTCAACCTGCTGGACGTGGCGCCGGGCAACTGGCCCGATGTGCCAGCCCCCAAAGACAGCCTGTATGTGTGGGACACCCCGCTGCCGGACAAAGTGGTTGCCGGACAACTGAACAAGGCCAACGCGGCCTTTGTGCTGGAAACCCTGACTCGCGCCGGGCAAGGCTGCATGGATGGCGACTTCGCCGGCATGATCACCGCCCCTGTACACAAAGGTGTGATCAACGAATCCGGCATCGCCTTTTCCGGCCATACCGAATTCCTCGCCGAACTCACCCATACCGCCCAAGTCGTGATGATGCTGGCGACTCGCGGCCTGCGCGTTGCGTTAGTGACGACGCATCTGCCGCTGCGTGAAATTGCAGACGCGATCACCGCCGAGCGGGTTGAGCGTGTCACACGCATCCTGCACACCGACCTGCAACAGAAATTCGGCATCGCCCAACCGCGCATCCTGGTCTGTGGGCTCAACCCCCACGCCGGTGAAGGCGGCCACCTGGGCCATGAAGAAATCGACATCATAGAACCGACATTAGAGCGTCTGCGCCAAGAAGGTATGGACCTGCGTGGCCCACTGCCTGCGGACACTCTGTTTACCCCCAAATATCTGGAGCACTGCGATGCAGTGCTGGCGATGTACCATGACCAAGGACTGCCCGTGCTGAAATACAAAGGCTTCGGCGCCGCAGTCAACGTGACACTGGGCCTGCCGATTATCCGTACCTCCGTCGACCATGGCACTGCCCTGGACCTGGCAGGCAGCGGCAAGATTGATACCGGCAGCCTGCACGTGGCCTTGGAAACCGCCTATCAGATGGCCGAGACCCGTATATGACTGAGCACTACCAACACCGGGCGCGCAAGCGCTTCGGGCAGAACTTCCTGCACGACGCTGGCGTGATCGACCGTATTTTGCGCTCCATCCATGCCAAGCCCGAAGATCGTCTGCTGGAAATCGGCCCGGGCCAAGGCGCATTGACCCAGGGCCTGCTGGCCAGCGGCGGTCAACTGGACGTGGTTGAGCTGGACAAGGACCTGATCCCGATCCTCAATCAGCAGTTTGCCGGCAAGTTCAACTTCAACCTGCACCAGGGTGATGCGCTGAAGTTCGACTTCAATAGCCTCAATGCGGCGCCCAACAGCCTGCGCGTCGTCGGCAACCTGCCGTACAACATCTCCACACCGCTGATTTTCCACCTGCTGAACAACGCCGGGATCATCCGCGACATGCACTTCATGCTGCAAAAGGAAGTGGTTGAGCGTCTGGCCGCCGGCCCGGGCGGCGGTGACTGGGGTCGCCTGTCGATCATGGTCCAGTACCACTGCCGCGTAGAACATTTGTTCAACGTCGGCCCTGGCGCATTCAATCCGCCGCCGAAGGTCGACTCGGCTATCGTGCGACTGGTGCCTCACGCCGTGCTCCCGCATCCCGCCAAGGACCATCGACTGCTCGAACGCGTGGTACGTGAAGCGTTCAACCAGCGTCGCAAGACCTTGCGTAACACGCTCAAGGCACTGCTGAGCAACGCTGAAATCGAAGCCGCCGGCGTCGATGGCAGCTTGCGCCCAGAGCAACTGGACCTGGCCGCGTTCGTACGCCTGGCCGACCAGCTTGCCATCCAACCGCCGCCCGCCGCGGACTGAAGCCAGCGATGCATAGGCCGGACAGCGAGTCTGGCCTAGTGCCCGTCTCATGGCCTAGACTGATCCGCATCTGCTGTCCTCCGCTTTTGCTTTTAAGGTAAGGCCTCTCGCATGTCCGATCCTCGCTACCAGATCGACGTCAGCGTCGTCACCCGCTTCCTCGCGGACCAATCGCAACCCGAACACAACCGTTTCGCCTTCGCCTATACCGTCACGGTGAAGAACAACGGGCTGGTGCCGGCCAAGCTGCTGTCGCGCCACTGGGTAATCACCGACGGTGACGGCCAGGTAGAGGAAGTGCGCGGCGCGGGCGTTGTCGGCCAACAGCCGTTGATCGACAGCGGCGCCAGCCACACCTACAGCAGCGGCACGGTCATGACCTCCAAAGTCGGAACCATGCAAGGCTCGTATCAAATGAAGGCCACCGATGGCCAACTGTTCGACGCCATCATCGCGCCCTTCCGCCTCGCGGTGCCGGGAGCCCTGCACTGATGGCGACCTACGCGATCGGCGACCTGCAAGGCTGCTTGGAGCCTCTCAAGGGCTTGCTTGAGCGAGTCAACTTCGACCCGCTGAACGATCGCCTGTGGTTGGTGGGCGACCTGGTCAACCGTGGCCCACAGTCACTGGAGACCCTGCGCTACCTCCATCGCATGCGCGACTCGCTGGTATGCGTGCTGGGCAACCATGACCTGCACCTGCTGGCGGCCGGCAATAACATCGAACGGCTGAAAAAGGGCGACACCCTGCGGGAAATTCTCGAAGCGCCGGATCGCGCCGAGCTGCTCGACTGGCTCCGCCGGCAAAAGCTCATGCATTATGACGAAGGCCGCAACATGGCCCTGGTCCATGCCGGCATCGCGCCCCAGTGGTCGTTGAAGAAAGCGCTCAAGTGCGCCGCCGAAGTGGAGGCCGCGCTGGCCGATGACAACCTCTATACCGCCTTCCTCGATGGCATGTACGGCAACGAACCGGCGAAGTGGGACAACGACCTCACCGGCGTCACCCGCCTGCGAGTGATCACCAACTATTTCACGCGCATGCGCTTCTGCACCGCCGAGGGCAAGCTGGACCTTAAAAGCAAGGAAGGCGCCGATACGGCACTACCGGGATACAAACCTTGGTTTGCCCATAAGGAGCGCAAGACCCGCGACATGAAGATCGTCTTCGGTCACTGGGCGGCCCTGGAAGGCAAGTGCGAAGAACCAGGCGTGTATGCCCTTGACACCGGTTGCGTGTGGGGCGGCGCCATGACCCTGATGAACATCGATACCGGCGAGCGCCTGAACTGCCAGTGCCAGCCCCCCGTTACCGCCACCCTGCCGACCGCCGCCAAGCCATAGGAGCCCGCCATGAGCGAATTCAAACGTATCCCTCCCGAACAAGCCCAGGCCCTGCGCGAGCAGGCCGCAGTGGTGGTGGATATCCGTGATCCCCAGGCCTACGCCGCGGGCCATATCAAGGGTGCCCAACATCTGGACAACCACAACATCGCCGATTTCATTCGTGCGGCCGACCTTGATGCACCGGTGATCGTGGCGTGCTACCACGGCAACTCCAGCCAGAGTGCCGCCGCCTACCTGATCAGCCAGGGCTTCTCCGACGTCTACAGCCTGGACGGCGGCTTTGAGCTGTGGCGCACGACATATCCTGCAGAAATTTCCTCAGGCGATCCGCAATAATTTTTTTCGCACCCCGCTACCCCGCGTGACGCTTGGGCTCGCGCCGTTTCTGACGAACGGCGCAGCCAAACTTATTACGCATCGCACCTTGACCTCCCCGATTCCGAACTATCCTTAAGCGCAGGCCATCCGAATCAGGGGAGAGCCGGTACACCGGCGTGCGGGTCATCGGTAGCGTTTCAGGGTGTTTGGGGGGAAAACAGTCATTGGCGTCCGCCAATGTCTGCCAGCATCGACTGATTGACCCGGCGCCGGCTCCACGTATCGAGCGAGGTGACGACGTCATGAGTATTTTCAGCCACTTCCAACAACGCTTCGCATCCACACAGCAGGAAGAACTCACGCTGCAAGAGTATCTTGAGCTGTGCAAACAGGACCGCAGCACCTATGCATCTGCCGCCGAGCGCCTGCTATTGGCAATCGGCGAGCCGGAGCTGATAGACACCTCGAATAATTCGCGCCTGTCGCGGATATTTTCCAACAAGGTGATCCGCCGCTACCCGGCCTTTGAAGACTTCCATGGCATGGAAGAATGCATTGACCAGATCGTCTCCTACTTCCGCCATGCCGCCCAAGGCCTGGAAGAGAAGAAACAGATCCTCTACCTGCTCGGTCCCGTCGGCGGCGGTAAGTCGTCCCTGGCGGAAAAGCTCAAACAACTGATCGAGAAGGTGCCCTTCTACGCCATCAAGGGCTCGCCGGTCTTCGAGTCGCCTTTGGGCCTGTTCAACGCCACGGAAGATGGTGCGATCCTCGAAGAAGACTTTGGTATCCCACGGCGCTACCTCAATACCATCATGTCGCCCTGGGCCACCAAACGCCTGGCCGAATTTGGCGGCGATATCAGCCAGTTCCGCGTGGTGAAACTCTATCCGTCGATCCTCAACCAGATCGGTGTAGCGAAAACCGAGCCAGGGGATGAAAACAACCAGGACATTTCGGCTCTGGTGGGTAAAGTCGATATCCGCAAACTCGAAGAATTCCCGCAGAACGACGCCGATGCCTACAGCTACTCAGGCGCGCTGTGCCGGGCCAACCAGGGCCTGATGGAGTTCGTGGAGATGTTCAAGGCACCGATCAAGGTGCTGCACCCACTGCTCACCGCCACCCAGGAAGGCAACTACAACAGCACCGAGGGCCTGGGCGCGATTCCGTTCACCGGCATCCTGCTGGCCCACTCCAACGAATCGGAATGGCACACCTTCCGCAACAACAAGAACAACGAAGCCTTCATCGACCGGATCTACATCGTCAAAGTGCCGTACTGCCTGCGGGTCAGCGATGAGATCAAGATTTACGACAAGTTGTTGTTCAACAGCTCGCTGGCCAAGGCTCACTGCGCGCCCGATACCTTGAAGATGCTTGCACAGTTCACCGTGCTGTCGCGCCTCAAGGAACCGGAAAACTCGAATATCTATTCGAAGATGCGTGTGTACGACGGCGAAAACCTCAAGGACACCGACCCCAAGGCCAAGTCGATCCAGGAGTACCGCGATACGGCGGGCGTGGACGAAGGCATGAACGGCCTGTCGACACGCTTTGCATTCAAGATCCTCTCCAAGGTCTTCAACTTCGACCCTCACGAGATCGCCGCCAACCCGGTGCACCTGCTCTACGTACTCGAACAGCAGATCGAACAGGAACAGTTCCAGGCGGAAACCCGCGAACGCTACCTGCGCTTCCTCAAGGAATACCTGGCGCCGCGCTACATCGAGTTCATCGGCAAGGAAATCCAGACCGCCTACCTGGAGTCCTACAGCGAATACGGCCAGAACATCTTCGACCGTTACGTGCTGTACGCCGACTTCTGGATCCAGGACCAGGAATACCGCGACCCGGAAACCGGCGAAATCCTCAATCGCGTGGCGCTCAACGAAGAACTGGAGAAGATCGAAAAACCGGCCGGCATCAGCAATCCGAAGGATTTCCGCAACGAAATCGTCAACTTCGTGCTGCGTGCCCGCGCCAACAACAACGGCAAGAACCCAACCTGGCTCAGCTACGAGAAGCTGCGGGTGGTCATCGAGAAGAAAATGTTCTCCAACACCGAGGATCTGCTGCCCGTCATCAGCTTCAATGCCAAGGCCAGCAAGGAGGATCAGCAAAAACACAACGACTTCGTCACACGAATGGTCGAGCGCGGCTACACCGACAAACAGGTACGCCTTCTTTCGGAATGGTACCTACGGGTCCGGAAATCGCAGTGAGAGAAGCAGCTGCAAGCTTCTAGCTACAAGCCGCAAGAGAAAAGCCAGTGAGCCCGGCACGTACGGGCTCTTTCTTGTAGCTTGCAGCTTACGACTTGAAGCTCCCCGGAGGGGCCTATGAGCTATGTGATCGACCGACGCCTCAATGGCAAGAACAAAAGCACGGTAAACCGCCAGCGTTTCCTGCGGCGTTACCGTGACCACATCAAAAAGGCCGTTGAAGAGGCCGTCAGCCGCCGCTCCATCACCGACATGGAGCATGGCGAGCAAATCAGCATTCCCGGACGGGATATCGACGAACCAGTGCTGCACCACGGACGTGGCGGCAAACAGACCGTCGTTCACCCGGGCAACAAGGAGTTCACCACCGGCGAACATATCCAGCGCCCCCAAGGCGGGGGCGGCGGCAAGGGGCCGGGCAAAGCCGGTAACTCCGGCGAAGGCATGGATGAGTTCGTGTTCCAGATTACCCAGGAAGAGTTCCTCGAGTTCATGTTCGAAGACCTGGAACTGCCCAACCTGGTCAAACGCAACCTGACCGGCACCGACACCTTCAAGACCGTACGCGCGGGCATCAGTAACGAAGGTAATCCGTCCCGCATCAATATCATTCGCACCCTGCGTTCGGCCCACGCCCGCCGTATCGCCCTGTCGGGCAGCAGCCGCGCCAAACTGAAGGAAGCCAAGGAGGAACTGGCACGCCTCAAGCGTGAAGAACCGGACAACTTCGGCGATATTCAGGAAATCGAGGCGGAAATCGAGAAGCTCAGCGCGCGTATTCACCGTGTGCCGTTTCTCGACACCTTCGACCTTAAATACAACCTGCTGGTGAAACAGCCCAACCCCAGCTCCAAGGCCGTGATGTTCTGCCTGATGGACGTGTCCGGCTCCATGACCCAGGCCACCAAGGACATCGCCAAACGCTTCTTCATCCTGCTGTACCTGTTTCTCAAGCGGAACTACGACAAGATCGATGTAGTGTTCATTCGCCATCACACCAGTGCGCGAGAAGTGGACGAAGAAGAATTCTTCTACTCGCGGGAAACCGGCGGCACCATCGTGTCCAGCGCCTTGAAACTGATGCAGGAGATCATGGCCGAGCGCTATCCGGCCAACGAGTGGAACATCTACGCCGCCCAAGCCTCCGACGGTGACAACTGGAACGACGACTCGCCGATCTGCCGCGACATCCTGATCAACCAGATCATGCCGTTCGTGCAGTACTACACTTACGTTGAAATCACCCCCCGTGAGCATCAGGCCCTGTGGTTCGAATACGAGCGCATCGGCGAAGCCTTTGCCGACACTTTCGCCCAGCAGCAACTGGTCTCGGCCGGCGATATCTACCCGGTCTTCCGTGAACTCTTCCAGCGCAGGTTAGTGACATGACCGCCAAAAAAGAGCAAAAACGCCAACCCATTTCCACGGGTTCCGAGTGGACCTTCGAATTGATCCAGGCCTATGACCGGGAAATCAGCCGTATCGCGGCGGGTTATGCCCTGGACACCTACCCCAACCAGATCGAGGTGATTACCGCCGAACAAATGATGGATGCCTACGCCTCGGTGGGCATGCCCTTGGGCTATCACCATTGGTCCTACGGCAAGCACTTCCTCAGCACCGAGAAATCCTACACCCGCGGTCAGATGGGGCTGGCCTACGAGATCGTCATCAACTCCGATCCGTGCATCGCCTACCTGATGGAAGAAAACACCATCTGCATGCAGGCGCTGGTGGTGGCTCACGCCTGCTACGGGCACAACAGCTTCTTCAAGGGTAACTACCTGTTCCGCACCTGGACCGATGCCAGCTCGATCATCGATTACCTCGTGTTCGCCAAGCAGTACATCATGCAGTGCGAGGAACGCCACGGCATCGATGCTGTAGAGGATTTACTCGACTCCTGCCATGCCCTGATGAACTACGGCGTTGACCGCTACAAACGCCCATATCCGATCTCTGCCGAAGAAGAACGCCTGCGCCAGAAGGAGCGCGAGGAGCACCTGCAGAAACAGATCAACGACCTGTGGCGCACCATTCCCAAACGCGCCGGCAAAAACAACGACAAAGACAATGCACGCTTCCCCGCCGAACCTCAGGAAAACATCCTGTATTTCCTGGAAAAGCACGCTCCGCTGCTTGAGCCTTGGCAGCGCGAAATCGTGCGCATCGTGCGCAAGATCGCCCAATATTTTTATCCACAGCGCCAGACCCAGGTGATGAACGAAGGCTGGGCGACGTTCTGGCACTACACACTGATGAACGACCTGTACGACGAGGGCCTGGTTACCGACGGCTTCATGATGGAGTTCCTCACGTCCCATACCAGCGTGGTGTTCCAGCCAGGCTTCGACAGCCCGTATTACAGTGGTATCAACCCCTATGCCCTGGGCTTTGCCATGTACCGCGACATCCGACGCATGTGCGAGCACCCCACCGAGGAGGACCGCCGCTGGTTCCCGGAAATCGCCGGCAGCGACTGGTTGTCGACGATCAAATTCGCCATGAGCAGCTTCAAGGATGAGAGCTTCATCCTGCAATACTTGTCACCCCAGGTGATTCGCGACCTCAAGTTGTTCAGCATTCTCGATGACGACCTCAAGGATGACCTGGTAGTACCGGCCATTCACGATGAGGCGGGTTACCGCACTATCCGCGAGACCCTGGCGGCACAGTACAACCTGGGCAATCGTGAACCTAACGTGCAGATCTACAGCATCGATGTACGCGGCGACCGCTCGCTGACCCTGCGCCACCAGCAGCACGACCGTAAACCCTTGGGCGAGTCCACCGAAGAAGTGCTCAAGCATCTGCATCGGTTATGGGGCTTCGACATCCACCTGGAAACCCTGCAGGGCGATCAAGTGATGAAGACTCACCACGTGCCACCCCGCACCGATCACAGCGACAACGATTACGGCCGCCTGGACCTGGCCGTCGTTCACCTCTGAAACGGCAAAGCCTCCATTGACACAGCACAGGCGGTATCCTGTGCGGCTAATGGAGGCTTTTTCATGAAAATCTACAAAGTCGGCGGTGCGGTACGTGACCGCTTGCTGGGCATTCCGGTCACCGACATTGATCGTGTCGTGGTTGGCGCAACCGCAGAAGAGATGCTCGCCAAGGGTTATAAGCCGGTAGGCGCTGACTTTCCGGTGTTCCTTCACCCGAAAAACGGTGACGAATACGCCCTCGCCCGCACTGAGCGTAAAAGCGGCCGAGGCTATGGCGGCTTTGTGTTTCACGCCAGCCCCGAGGTCACGTTGGAAGAAGACCTGATTCGCCGCGATCTGACCATCAATGCCATTGCAGAGGACGATGACGGCAACCTGACCGATCCCTACGGTGGCCAACGCGACCTTGAAATGCGCATTCTGCGTCACGTTTCCCCCGCTTTCGCCGAAGATCCCCTCCGTGTACTGCGTGTTGCACGCTTTGCCGCGCGTTATGCTCATCTGGGTTTTACCGTTGCCCCCCAAACGCTGGAACTGATGCACCAGCTCAGCGAATCCGGCGAACTGGAAGCGCTCACTGCGGAACGCAGCTGGAAGGAAATTTCCCGAGCGCTGATGGAAGATCAGCCACAGGTATTTATCCAGGTGCTGCGCGACTGTGATGCGCTGAAAACCTTGATACCCGAAGTGAACGCTCTATTTGGCGTGCCGCAACCCGAAGCCCATCACCCCGAAATCGACACCGGCGTGCACACGTTGAGCGTGCTTGAGCAGGCAGCCCTGCATCAGCAGCCGCTGACGGTGCGGTGGGCGTGCTTGCTGCACGATCTGGGCAAAGGTTTGACGCCTGTGGATAAGTTGCCGCAGCACATTGCTCACGAGCACCGCGGCCTGAAGCTGATCAAAGCAGTCAACGAGCGCTTCAAAGTCCCGAAGGACTGTCAGGAATTGGCGCTACTCGTTGGCCAATATCACACCCATGGCCATCGCGCTTTGGAGCTCAAAGCTTCGACGCTGCTGGAATTGCTGCAAAGTTTTGACGTGTATCGTCGCCCACAACGTTTTGAAGAGTTCGTTATTGCCTGCGAGATGGACGCCCGGGGCCGCAAGGGCCTGGAGCAGAGACGTTATCCACAGGCCGATTACTTACGGGGTGCGGCAAAGGCTGCGCGCGAGGTCGCGGTCGCGCCATTGCTGGAGAAAGGTTTGAAAGGCCCGGAGCTGGGCGAAGCCCTCAAGCACGAACGGCTCAAGGCACTGAAGGCCTACAAGGAACGGCACGCCCTATAGGAGCGTGCTCGGTGTCAATTGCTGGCCTTGCCATTGGAAACCGACAGGCGCCAGCACCTGGTCGATCTGCGCGTCCCGCCACAGCTCGGCCAGGGTCTTGCCCGCTTCAGGGTGCACACGGTCCGGTGCCATCAACGACAACGGCCACAGCACAAAGGCGTTCTTCAGGATCTCGGCACGCGGCAGAATCAAACCGTCGAAATTGCCTGCCAGCTCGCCGTACAGCAGCACGTCGATATCCAATGGCAGGCCCTTGCGGTCAGGCGCATAGCGGCCATTGTCGGCTTCGATGAATTTCAGGCGCCGATCCAGCTCCATCAACGGAAGGTCGGTATATCCCGACACCACCAGATTGAAAAACGGTCCGCTCTTGATACCGACCGGCTGGCTTTCGAACACCGCTGAACACCGCATATCGACCAGGAAACCCGCCAGCGCATCCAAGCCGGCGCACAAGTGGGCCTCGCGCTCGATATTGCTGCCAAGGCCAAGGTAAACCTGAGTTAGCGACATCCGCGCTCGATCTCCACACCCACGCCCTGGGCGGCCGGTACGGCACCCGGCTTGGTCAATTTGAGGTGCAACCAGGGAATCTGGAACTCGCTCATCAGCACTTCGGCCAAGCGCTCGGCAAAGGTTTCCACCAGTTGGAACTGGGCTTGATCGGCAAATGCCTGGATACGCGCGGATACGCTGGCGTAATCCAGTGCCAGGCTCAGGTCATCCCCGGCCGCGGCCGGGCGGTTATCCCAGGCAAAGCTCAGGTCCAGGCGCAGGCATTGCTTGATGCCGCGCTCCCAGTCGTAGGCCCCGATTACGGTGTCGACTTCCAGGCCTTCGATAAACACTCTGTCCAAGCACTCTTCTCCGCAGCACGACAAGGGCGCGATGCCCCGTTAGAATCAGGGCGTCCTCGCCCGGAATAGTTAGCATGTTTTGGTCACTGGCGATTCTCGCCTACCTGCTCGGCTCGCTGTCCTTCGCCATTTTGCTCAGCCGCCTGACGGGAAATCCCGATCCGCGAATGAGTGGCTCAGGCAATGCCGGGGCCACCAATATGTTGCGCCTGGCCGGCAAGAAACTCGCCGTATTGACGCTGCTCGGGGACCTTTGCAAGGGACTGTTGCCCGTGCTGATCGCCAGCCTTTGCGGCCTTTCCCTGCAACAGCAAGCCTGGGTGGGCGTGTGTGCCGTCCTGGGCCATCTGTTTCCGCTGTACTTTCGTTTTCGCGGCGGCAAAGGCGTCGCCACGGCGGCCGGCATGCTGCTGGGGATCTACCCGCCGGCGGCGCTGCTGGCCGTACTGGCCTGGCTGCTGACCTTCTACCTGACCCGCACCAGCTCACTGGCGGCGCTGATCGCCACACCGCTCACCCTGCCGTTGCTGGCATGGCAGGAGCCTGCGGCGCTGTTACCGATGAGCATGCTGACGCTGCTGATTGTCTGGCGCCACCGCGGCAATCTACGCGACCTGTTTGCCGGGCGCGAACGGCATTTTTAAATGCTGTCGATCAAACCCGGCTCACCTTGCGCCCTTACAACGGTGAAAGCTGCTCCATCGGCCAACGCGCCTGCACGCTGATTGCCAGGCTTTCATGCTGGCCAGCCTGCAGACGCTGGCAACCGGCATAGGCGATCATCGCGCCGTTGTCGGTGCAGAACTCCGGCCGCGCATAGAACACGTCGCCCTGCATGTCGCCGAGCATGTTTTCCAAAGAAACGCGCAAAGCCTTGTTGGCGCTGACGCCACCTGCGATTACCAGACGCTTCATACCCGCCTGTTTCAGGGCGCGCTTGCACTTGATGGTCAAAGTCTCCACCACGGCCTGCTGGAATGCCAGAGCAATGTCGCAACGGACTTGCTCACTGTCGTCCCCGGCGCTGACACTTTGCTGCCAGGTATTGAGGGCCGAGGTTTTCAAGCCACTGAAGCTGAACATCAAACCTGGGCGATCGCACATCGGACGCGGGAACGTGTAGCGACCCGGTACGCCCTTTTCGGCGAGACGCGCGATTTCAGGACCTCCGGGATAGTTGAGGCCCATCATCTTCGCGGTTTTGTCGAAAGCTTCACCGGCAGCGTCGTCCAGGGATTCACCCAAAAGGGTGTACTGGCCGATACCATCGACCTGAACCAGCTGCGTATGGCCGCCGGAAACCAACAAAGCGACGAACGGGAACTCTGGCGGAGTTTTTTCCAACATGGGAGCCAACAAATGGCCTTCCATATGGTGCACACCGAGGGCTGGAATGCCCCAGGCAAAGGCCAGCGCCTGAGCGCAAGAAGCCCCAACCAGCAGGGCTCCAACCAATCCGGGGCCGGCGGTGTAGGCAATTGCGTCAATCTCGGTCGGCACACAGCCGGCCTCATCCAACACCTGGCGAATCAACGGCAGCATGCGTTTGACGTGATCGCGGCTGGCCAGCTCCGGCACTACACCACCATATGCGCGATGCAGGTCGATCTGACTGAACAGCGCATCGGCCAAAAGCCCGCGTTCACTGTCGTAAAGTGCGACACCGGTTTCGTCGCAGGAGGTTTCAAGTCCCAGTACTAGCATGGGTTTGCGCCTTGTAGAGGCTGAATTCGAAGGCGCGCATAATAGTCGCCACTCCCACTCCCGACCAGCGGTTTTCGATCAGAGGCTTTGCATTCCGGGCAATGAGGGGTTAACATCCGCAACCCTTAAAAACCGACGACCTCAGCCGCGAATTTTTTGCGACGAGAACGTTGATCCCGGTAATGAAAGAAGGTAGCTCTGGATGCCAGCCGTCAAAGTTAAAGAGAACGAACCCTTCGACGTAGCTCTGCGTCGTTTCAAGCGCTCCTGCGAAAAAGCCGGTGTACTGGCTGAAGTTCGTAGCCGCGAATTTTACGAGAAGCCAACTTCTGAGCGTAAGCGTAAAGCAGCAGCCGCTGTTAAGCGTCACGCCAAGAAAGTTCAGCGCGAACAGCGCCGCGCCGTTCGTCTGTACTAATACACAGACGTTCGTAGCAAGCTTCTGCCAAGCCCGGCTCTCAGCCGGGCTGCTGGCATTTGCGGATATCGCTTGATGCTTCACTGTTGACGCCGCACACGCGACCGATACATTGCTTCACACGTCAGGACTGGCTCTTTTGCCAGCGGTGCACGTCTCTTCTGACGAGCCTAACAAGGCTACTGACGAGCACACTTATTTTTTAACAGACGATCAACCGTATCGGCTGCGCCCATCTTCCGAGGCCCATCATTGGCCAGGACCGGAAAGCCGGGCAACATTTCAAGGCCGAAGACTGATAGAAATTAACGTCAGTGAATGCTCGGCAGATACACTCCCTGATAGCCCAAGCAGACAATTGTCGATCAAGCCGTGGAATCCCCGTGCTTGAGCACTTGACGGGCCCTCATTTACACGCAGTGATGACGAGAACGCCATGGCCGGGCTAATTCCCCAGAGCTTTATTGACGACCTTCTGAACCGCACCGACATCGTCGATGTTGTCAGCTCGCGCCTGCAAATGAAAAAGGCCGGCAAAAACTACACGGCCTGCTGTCCATTCCACAAAGAAAAGACACCGTCGTTCAGCGTCAGCCCCGACAAACAGTTCTACTACTGTTTCGGCTGCGGCGCAGGCGGCAACGCCCTCGGCTTCATCATGGACCACGACAACCTGGATTTCCCCCAGGCGGTCGAGGAACTGGCGAAAGCCGCCGGCATGGAAATCCCCCGCGAAGAGAGTGGTCGCCAGCACAAACCGCGACAGCCCACCGATTCGCCCCTTTACCCGCTGCTGACCGCCGCTGCCGAGTTCTACCGCCAGGCACTTAAAAGCCATCCGCAGCGCAAGGCCGCCGTCGATTACCTCAAGGGCCGCGGCCTCACCGGTGAAATCGCTCGCGACTTCGGCCTGGGGTTTGCCCCGCCCGGCTGGGACAATCTGTACAAACACCTGAGCAGCGACACGCTGCAGCAAAAAGCCATGATCGATGCCGGCCTGCTGGTGGAAAACGCCGAGACCGGCAAGCGCTATGACCGCTTCCGCGATCGCGTGATGTTTCCGATCCGCGACAGCCGCGGCCGGATCATCGCTTTTGGTGGCCGCGTACTGGGAGACGACAAACCCAAGTACTTGAACTCGCCGGAAACGCCGGTATTCCACAAAGGCCAAGAGCTTTACGGCCTGTTCGAAGCGCGCAAGAACAACCGCAACCTCGACGAAATCATCGTGGTTGAGGGCTACATGGACGTGATTGCCCTGGCCCAGCAAGGCCTGCGCAATGCCGTGGCGACACTCGGCACCGCCACCAGTGAAGAACACATGAAACGCCTGTTTCGCGTGGTGCCCAGCGTATTGTTCTGCTTCGACGGCGACCAGGCCGGCCGCAATGCCGCCTGGCGCGCACTCGAAGCCACCCTGTCGAGCTTGCAGGATGGGCGTCGGGCACGTTTTCTGTTCCTGCCCGAAGGCGAAGACCCGGACACACTGGTTCGCTCCGAAGGCACCGATGCGTTTCGCGCACGCATCAATCAACACGCCCAGCCACTGGCGGATTATTTCTTCCAGCAGTTGACCGAAGAAGCCGATCCGCGCTCCCTCGAAGGCAAGGCCCACATGGCCACGCTCGCCGCACCGTTGATCGACAAGGTCCCAGGTGCCAACCTGAAGTCACTGATGCGCATGCGTCTGCTGGAAATCACCGGCTTGAGTGGCGAGGCTGTCAGCCAGCTGGTTCACAGCGCACCGCAGGACGCCCCGCCGGTGTACGACCCAGGCATGGATTACGACGCCATGCCGGACTATGCCGACTTCCACCAACCGCAGGAGGCCTATGCGCCCCAACAGGAGTGGACGCCGAAGAAGCCCGGTGCCGGCAGCAAGAAATGGGACAACAAGAAACCCTGGAGCAAGAACGGCAAGCGCGGTGATCGCGATGAAGCCTACGCGCCACGTACTCCCGTAGCGGTGGAAGCACCGATGCTTATCGCATTGCGCACGCTGATTCATCACCCACAACTGGCGGGAAAAGTTGAAAGCGCCGACCATTTTGCCAACGAAACCAACAGCTATGCTCAGGTACTGATCGCCTTGGTCGAGGCGGTCCAGAAAAATCCTAAGCTAAACTCAATTCAATTGATGGCTCGCTGGCATGGCACCGAACAGGGGCGCCTCCTGAAAGCACTCGCGGAAAAGGAGTGGCTAATTGACGGCGATAACCTTGAACAACAATTTTTAGACACCATTAATAGGTTATCTGCGGGTCAGCAAACGCAGACCCTCGATGAACTCATCAAGAAAGCAAGGCAGCCGGGATTGTCGGCTGAAGAGCAAATTCAGATAGCAAAACAGATGCGCGATCTATTAAAACAGAATGTTTCCGCATCAAACCCGACCTCAGCTGGCGTGTGAGGTCATAGCTCGGGTATAATCCTCGGCTTGTTTTTTGCCCGCCAAGACCTTCAGTGGATAGGGTGTTATGTCCGGAAAAGCGCAACAGCAGTCTCGTATCAAAGAGTTGATCGTTCTTGGTCGTGAGCAGGGTTACCTGACTTACGCGGAGGTCAACGACCACCTGCCTGAGGATATTTCAGATCCAGAGCAGGTGGAAGACATCATCCGCATGATTAACGACATGGGGATCAACGTATTCGAAGCTGCGCCGGATAAGGATTCCCTTATGCTGGCGGACGCCGATACCGACGAGGCTGCCGCTGAAGAAGCGGCTGCCGCGCTGGCTGCCGTGGAGACCGATATCGGTCGTACCACCGACCCTGTGCGCATGTATATGCGTGAAATGGGTACCGTCGAGCTGCTGACACGCGAAGGCGAAATTGAAATCGCCAAGCGTATCGAAGAGGGTATCCGTGAAGTGATGGGCGCAATCGCGCACTTCCCTGGCACGGTTGACCACATTCTCTCCGAGTACAACCGCGTCACCACCGAAGGTGGCCGCCTGTCCGACGTCCTGAGCGGTTATATCGACCCGGACGACGGCATTACGCCGCCTGCTGCCGAAGTACCGCCGCCTGTCGATGCCAAGGCTGCGAAAGCGGACGACGACACCGACGACGACGATGCTGAAGCCAGCAGCGACGACGAAGAAGAAGCCGAAAGCGGTCCGGACCCGGTCATTGCTGCCCAGCGTTTCGGTGCGGTTTCCGATCAAATGGAAATCACCCGCAAGGCCTTGAAGAAGCACGGTCGCACCAACAAGCAGGCAATTGCCGAACTGTTGGCCCTGGCCGAGCTGTTCATGCCGATCAAGCTGGTACCGAAGCAATTCGAAGGGCTGGTTGAACGCGTTCGCAGTGCACTTGAGCGTCTTCGTGCTCAGGAACGCGCAATCATGCAATTGTGTGTACGTGATGCACGCATGCCGCGCGCCGACTTCCTGCGCCAGTTCCCGGGCAACGAAGTTGATGAAAGCTGGACCGATGCACTGGCCAAGGGCAAGGCGAAATACGCCGAAGCCATTGGTCGCCTGCAACCGGACATCATCCGCTGCCAGCAGAAGCTGACCGCGCTTGAGACCGAAACCGGCCTGACTATTGCTGAAATCAAGGACATCAACCGTCGCATGTCGATCGGTGAGGCCAAGGCCCGCCGCGCGAAGAAAGAGATGGTTGAAGCGAACTTGCGCCTGGTGATCTCGATCGCCAAGAAGTACACCAACCGCGGCCTGCAATTCCTCGATCTGATCCAGGAAGGCAACATCGGCTTGATGAAGGCCGTGGACAAGTTCGAATACCGTCGCGGCTACAAGTTCTCGACTTATGCCACCTGGTGGATCCGTCAGGCGATCACTCGCTCGATCGCCGACCAGGCCCGCACCATCCGTATTCCGGTGCACATGATCGAGACCATCAACAAGCTCAACCGTATTTCCCGGCAGATGTTGCAGGAAATGGGTCGTGAACCGACCCCGGAAGAGCTGGGCGAACGCATGGAAATGCCTGAGGATAAAATCCGCAAGGTATTGAAGATCGCTAAAGAGCCGATCTCCATGGAAACGCCGATTGGTGATGACGAAGACTCCCATCTGGGTGACTTCATCGAAGACTCGACCATGCAGTCGCCAATCGATGTCGCCACCGTTGAGAGCCTTAAAGAAGCAACTCGCGACGTACTGTCCGGCCTCACGGCACGTGAAGCCAAGGTACTGCGCATGCGTTTCGGCATCGACATGAATACCGACCATACCCTTGAGGAAGTCGGTAAGCAGTTTGACGTGACCCGTGAGCGGATCCGTCAGATCGAAGCCAAGGCACTGCGCAAGTTGCGCCACCCGACGCGAAGCGAGCATCTGCGCTCCTTCCTCGACGAGTGATACCAGAACCCCCGGCCCAGGCCGGGGGTTTTGCTTTCTACAGAAAAATCCCCTGCAATCCCCCTCCCCCGCAATGCCCGTCTACACTCGAAACATTCCCCGTGCCATAACGAGACCGTTATGCCCAGACTGCCGACTGTGTTACTGCTGTCGCTGCTGACCTGGACCGCAACGGCTGGCGCGTTGACTCTTTCTGATGATGAGCGTAGCTGGCTGTCGGACCATCAGGAGCTGCGCCTGGGGGTGGATGCCTCTTGGCCCCCCTTCGAATATCGCGACGAAGATGGTCGCTACCAGGGACTGGCTGCCGACTATGTACGCCTGATCCAGGACCGCCTGGGCGTGCGGGTCAAACTGATCGAGCCGGCAAACTGGACCGCCGTGCTGGAGCAGGCCAAAAACAATCAGCTCGACCTGCTGCCCGGCATCATGTCCACCCCGGAGCGGCAAAGCTACATGGCCTTCACGCGCCCTTATCTAGACTTCCCCATCGTTATCCTCGCCCATGAAGGTGGTGCTAAACCACGCGACCTCAAGGACCTCTACGGGCTGAAGATTGCCGTGGTGGAGAACTACGCCCCCCATGAATTGCTGCGCACCCACCACCCCGACCTCAACCTGGTGGCGATGCCCAATGTCAGCTCGACACTGCAGGCCCTGGCCACCGACGAGGTGGATGCCGTGGTCGGCGACCTGGCTTCCAGTGTCTGGAGCCTGCGCCAACTCAAGCTTGATGGCTTATACGTGAGCGGCGAAACGCCCTACCGCTATCAGTTGGCGATGGGCGTCCCAAGGGATGAAAAAATACTGGTGGGTATATTGGACAAGGTGCTCGCCGACCTGAGTCCCGATGAAACCGACGCAATCCAGCAACACTGGGTAGGCAGCGTCACTGATCACCGTACATTCTGGGCCGACCTGCTGATGTACGGCCTGCCCGCTGTGTTGCTGCTGAGCACCGTACTGGCCATCGTGATTCGGATCAATCGCCGGCTCAGCTCGGAGATTTCCCGCCGAGTCGCCCTCGAACAGGAATTGCGTAGCAGCGAATACCATTATCGCGGCCTGGTGGAGAGCTTGTCGGCCATTGCCTGGGAAGCCAGCATCACCGATTTCACCTACAGCTACGTGTCGCCCCATGCCGAAGACCTGCTGGGCTATCCCCGCGCCCACTGGCTGATTCCCGGCTTCTGGCGCAACATTATCCACCCCGCCGACCTGACGCGCACCGAAGCCTATTGCTACCGCGAAACCCGCGCCAACCGCGACCACAGCGTGGATTATCGGGTGATCACCGCCGACGGCCGCTGCCTGTGGGTGCGCGACATTGTCAGCCTGATCGAACACGGTCATGAGCCGGTGCTGCGCGGCCTGATGATCGACATCAGCGAAGCCAAGCGCACCGAAGAAGCGCTGCAACTGTCCGAGCAGAAGTTTGCCTCAGTATTTCAGCAATGCCCGGACATCCTGGTGATTGCCAGGATGTCCGATGGCTGCCTGCTGGAGGTCAACAAGGCGTTCGAGGACCAGATTGGCCTGAAGGCCGATGAGGTCATCGGCAAAACCGCTACCGAGCTGAATATCTGGGGTATTCAAGGCGTGGGTCCCGATCTGCTGCAGCGGCTGCAGAACACCAGCATCCGCAACTTGGAAATGCCTTTCTTGCGCAGCAATGGCCAGGCGTTCACCGGCCTGATCTCGGCCGAGCCCTTTCAACTCGACACCACTGCGGCGCTGGTGGTGGTGGTGCGTGACATCAGCCAACTCAAAGAAACCCAACAACGACTGCAGACCTCCGAAGAGAAATTCGCCAAGGCGTTCCATGCCTCCCCGGACGGTTTGCTGCTGAGCCGCCAACGCGATGGCCTGTTGATTGAAGTGAACGAGGGTTTCAGCCGCCTGACCGGCTTCACCAGCGCGACGTCACTCGACCAGTCGGTCCTGGATCTGGGCATCTGGGTCGACCTCAACGAGCGCAAGCATATGTTGGAACTGATGCAGCGCGACGGGTTTGTCCGCGACTTCATCTGCCATATCCGCCGCGCCGACGGCCTGATTCGCCTGTGCGAATTGTCCAGCCGCCCGCTACCCATCGGCGATGAAGATTGCATGTTGACCATCGCCCGCGACATCACCGAACGCCAGGTCATGCAGGAAAAGCTGCAACAGGCCGCCACGGTGTTCGAAAGTACCGCCGAAGGTGTATTGATCACCGACACCCGCCAGAACATCAGCGCGGTAAACCGCGCCTTCAGCGAAATCACCGGCTACAGCGAAGCCGAAGCCTTGGGCCATACCCCGCGCCTGCTCGCCTCCGGCCTTCACGACAGCGCGTTCTACGCGGCGATGTGGCATCAGTTGACGGCTCAGGGGCATTGGCAGGGCGAGATATCCAACCGCCGCAAGAACGGCGAGCTGTACCCCAGTTGGCTGACCATCAGTGCCGTGCGCAACCGCGAGCAACTGGTCACCCACTTCGTCGCAGTGTTTGCTGACATTTCCAGCCTCAAGCACGCCCAGGCACGCCTCGACTACCAGGCCCACCATGACCCGCTGACCGGCCTGCCCAACCGCACACTGTTTGAAAACCGCTTGCAGGCGGCGCTCAACAACCAACAGGAAACCGGCAACCAGGGCGCGGTCCTTTTCCTCGACCTGGACCGTTTCAAGCACATCAATGACAGCCTCGGCCATCCCATCGGCGACCTGCTGCTCAAAGGCATCGCCGTGCGCCTCAAAGAGCAACTGCGCGATATCGACACCGTAGCCCGGCTGGGCGGTGACGAATTCATCATCCTGCTGCCCGGCCTGCAGCAAGCCAGCGATGCCCAGCACCTGGCCAATAAGCTGCTTGCCTGCTTCACCCCGCCATTCCAAGCCGGGGAACACGAGTTCTTCATCAGTGCCAGCATCGGCACCAGCCTGTACCCCCAGGACGGCACCGATGTCGCCACCCTGGTCAAAAATGCCGACGCCGCGATGTACCGGTCCAAGGCCAAGGGGCGCAACCGGGTCGAAAGCTACACCCGCGACCTCACCGCCCAAGCCAACGAGCGCGTAGCGCTGGAACACGAATTGCGCCGCGCCATGGAGCGCGACGAACTGAGCCTCTATTACCAACCAAAACTCAGCCTCTCGACGCACGAAATAATCGGCGCCGAAGCCCTGATCCGCTGGCATCACCCGACCTTCGGTGATGTGCCTCCCGAACACTTCATTGCCCTGGCCGAAGAGAACGGCATGATCCTGCAGATTGGCGATTGGGTCCTGGAACAAGCCTGCCGCCAGATGCACATATGGAAAGAAAACTTCGAAGACTTTGGCCCGCTCTCGGTAAACCTCGCCGGCGCACAGTTGCGTCACCCCAACCTGTTGGGGCGCATCGAACAGTTGCTACGCGATTACCGCCTGGAGCCGGGGCGCCTGCAATTGGAGATCACCGAGAACTTCATCATGAGTCAGGCCGAAGAAGCACTGGAGGTGCTGCATCAACTCAAACGCCTGGGCGTACAGTTGGCAATTGATGACTTTGGCACCGGCTACTCGTCCCTCAGCTACCTCAAACGCCTGCCGCTGGACTTCCTGAAGATCGACCAGTCCTTCGTGCGCGGCCTGCCCGATGACCCTCACGATGCCGCCATCGTGCGCGCCATCATCGCCCTGGGCCACAGCATGCAATTCACCATCATCGCCGAAGGCGTGGAAAACCCCGCGCAACAAGCCTTCCTGGCCGCAGAGGGCTGCGAGCAGATGCAAGGCTACATCGTCAGCCTGCCCCAGCCGCCGGAGCTTTTCGCCGCGAGCCACCTTCACCTGCGTGTTTCAGAGTTTTCGGATGGCACAGCGGAGAAACCATCGTTATAATCCGCGACCTGTTAAGGGCCTATAGCTCAGTTGGTCAGAGCAGAGGACTCATAATCCTTTGGTCCACGGTTCAAGTCCGTGTGGGCCCACCAACTCCAAAGCCGCGCATTGCGCGGCTTTTGTCGTTTCTGGCCTTTCTTTTTACGCCTGAACTCCTGCCGACAAGCCAAAACGCCAACAAAATGGCCATCAGAGGAATGAGCCACGTGGACTCATTGAACTCATCAGCTACGATCAAAGCACTTTTTATGCTCTCCTCTATTCCGGAAGCATTATCGCCAGATCACGAAATGCCTTGCAGCCCGAGCCTAAATCGGACTGATCTGTCCACACTCTAAAGCCGTTTCGTTGCACATCAACCACAGGGTGTACTTCTTGAACTGTGGGTGCGTGGTGATTTTCAACAACTCCAGCGAACTCACTTCCTTACGGCGCTGCAGCTCATAACTCTTCCACGTTGAAAGGTTGATCCCTGTGGCTTCGCACAGCTCAACCTGAGTCAGCCCTTCCGCACGACGGATTTCTCTCAATTTTTCAAAAAGCTCCATAGCCCCCTCTTGACAGGTGTACGAATGCAACCTAAATTAAAGGTCGCGTACGTACACCTATCAGGTTAAATATTTAATGGAGCTTATCAAAATGCGGGTAATCACCGGCACGTCAGATTTATTCCCCAAGGAATTTGTTCAGAACACCAGACTCAGTCAGCGGCCCTCTTGCCACCAAATACTAACCGATGGCGCCTTCTTGCATGCGCCACAATCGAGAACGGCCCAATGAGCAATACACAAGAAGTGGGCACCATCGGAGTAGTGACTTTCGCAAACTGCGGAGAAAACAAACACGATATGAAAGTGCTACGCGTCAACGCTGGAGTCCCCTTGCGTGAGGCCCTGGAACACGCATCTCACCTGCTTTACTACGCCAAGGTTCTTTCGCTTGAAGCGGCCATGGACGCAGGCGGTGAACACTATGCGTTTGCCTCGCACTACCTTGGAGAAATGGGCAAAGCCATCGTTGATGACATATCCCAAGCCCTGCTGCCTAACGTTCAAAATCCGCGGTGAAGCAAAAAGAATACGCTCAACACAAACGTTGAGCGATTTCTTACCCCCGCGAAGACTCTGAAAACTCTGAACCGCCACATAACCCTTGCTTTACCTAGCCTACTCATCGAAACCGACTGAACGCAACAGCTAGAGCTTCTACAAGAGCAATGACAGGAAACGATCAAACAGCGTCATCCGTCGCCAAATAAATACAGGTAAAGGGCAGCTTTAGAGACCTTCCTGTATCATCGTCACTATCCCGCATGTCATGCCCATGCCTTTGAATTTTTATGTTGAGCTCTATGATCAATCCCACCCTCATCAAGATCCGCCAGAAAATCCAGGCACAGAATTTGACCCTGCAAGCCGCGGCAGCGGCCATTGGTATCGGTTCCTCCGCGATGGAGCGACATCTCGCCGGCGAGTATGTCCGCAGTGATTCTATGGCGAAGTACCGACTCTGGCTGGAAGGGGGGCAGCCTCTAAGCAACGTGCAGCCCGCTCCAAAACAGCGCAACGACGCGGAGGAAGCCTTTTTATCACCGCCCCCTCCTATTGAGGGTATGGATACCTTATCTATAACACCTCAAAAGCCTTTGAATGTGGTTGATCTTTTCTGTGGCTGCGGTGGGATGTCGCTAGGCTTCGAACGCTTTGACGGTGGCCAGGTATATCGCGTGGCAATGGCGCTGGATATTGAGGCGCCAATGGTGCGAGTCTTCAATGATAATCATCCATCACCGTCTGGGGACCTGCCTATAGCCAGGCAAAGCGACATAACCGACTTTATGAGCGAAGCTGAGATCCAGGGCTACTACTTGGATCACCTAGCCCGATCTACCGGTGATGTTGTGTTGGCCAACGAAATTTCCACCCTAGGCAATGGAGGAATTCCGGGACTTAGAAAGAGGCTTAGAGAACTCGACCAAAATTTTCTAGAAGATCTTTACGCTCAAAGGGTTCGCCCAGACTACGCCTCTGCAATAAAAAAACTGGGGGCTGCTGCGCTAGGCCAAACCTCTGTCTCTGGCTTTCACAACGCCACAAAATTACCTTCGAGCGGCGGCTCCTACCCTAAAGTTGGCCCACTTATTTGGCACAATGATGGGGATATCTCGGACGCAGTCAAACCTTTCGATACGCCACTAGACGATAAGCTCCTACGGTCATGCCGTTCAGCCATGCGGAAACTCTGGGACGCGGAGGCAGGAAAGTTGACGACTCGTGCCAGTGGCGCCGGGCGCGGCCAGCTCGCATCTGCCGCAGAACGCATAGACAAATTCATGGAGTTCCTAGAAGGCCCCTCGATGCGGACCGTGAAGTCCTTGTGGATAGAGTGGCGGGCCACACGTGAAGCTGTCAGAAGGTCTTTCTTCGAAACCCCTTCTGTCCAGACAAAACTCAAGACAATTTACGAAGATGGGCGGCAAGTAACTGTCTTGCTGGGTGGTCCTCCTTGCCAGGGGTTCAGCAGAATCGGCCGAGGAAAAATTCGCAGCCTCAAAGAGCAAAGTGTCCATGTCCATGAAGACGAGGACTCTGTTGATAGTCGAAACCAGTTGATGCATCAGTATGTACTTTTTGTCGCTGCTCTCGCCCCCAAAGTGTTCCTGTTTGAAAATGTGCGTCACTTCCAGGCGGTGGTCAAAGCAGAAGGAATCGAATTCGATGCAGCCGACATTTTGGCTGAAGCCATCGAATCGGTCTCAGAGAGAGGACTTGGTTATGCCGTGTCGCGAAAAATCGTTATCGCCTCACAGCATGCAGTCCCACAGGCGCGTGAGCGCTTTGTTATGGCGGGCGTAAGAAAAGAACTGAGCAAAATCCTCTCAAGCGTGGATGCCGCGTCTTGGTGCCTCTCACTACAACGACGTAGACCGGTTCCTTTGCAAGTTGCCTTGGAAGAACTTCCTGATCCCAATTTCAGCAACCAAGAACAGCAAGAGAGCATCCTTGAAAAAACCCATCGTCCACAACGTAGTGAGGCGTTGGTGCCCGATCAAGCCAGTGATATCTATAGAGCCTGGGCATTTCGCGGCAAAGTGGTCGATGCGCACCTTGCACGCCCTCCCAGGCCCGATGATGAAGCATTCTTCTCGCTGATGGGCCCCGGTAAGCGCTGGATGGACTATCGTTGCGACGAAGCACCAACTCTTCAGCGAATTGCGACGTTGCTGACAAGGCTCAACGATGAACTCAAGGCCTCCCCTGACCTTGGGACTCGCCTTGGCATCTCTAATGATGAGGTCAGCGATCTAGTAGCGTCCGCAGATGGCTCATTGAGCCTTCGCCTACTGCTAGAAAGCATTCCACCTCAACCGGGCGAACTCCAACATCACCTGCTGACGGCAACTTACCTGCGCAAACGCGAGGGCGCGCATGGCGACTGGTTGTCTCGTATGGATCCCGCGCAGCCCTCCAAGACTATTGTCAGCCATATGGCGAAAGACACTTATGCGTTCGTCCACCCCACCCTCCCGCGCACCCTATCTGTAAGGGAAGCTGCACGGGTACAGTCCTTTCCTGATGACTATAGGTTCGGAAGTGTTGGTCTTGTAGACGGTTTCCGGGTCGTTGGTAACGCAGTGCCGCCCCTACTAAGCTTGCAATTTGCACAGCGAGTTGCACAAGTTCTATCCAAAGAGGAATTGATGTCTGGATCGAAAAAACTTCCTTATGTCACGTCTACCATCAAACCAGAGCCGCTTGCCATCAACTAAGAGTTCGAAGCGCGCTCTTGATCCAGAGTGCACTCGCAGTACCAACATGGCAAACATCAGAGGGCGGGACACCGCCCCTGAAATGCTACTGCGCAAGGCACTATGGCATAGAGGATTTCGATTTCGAGTGAATTTCAGGGTTGCAGGAGTACGACCTGATATCGTCTTCACCTCACGTAAATTAGCAGTATTCGTAGACGGCTGCTTCTGGCATGGGTGTCCACACCACTATGTTATGCCTCGAACAAGACCTGAGTTTTGGTCGGAAAAGCTGGGGTCCAACACTCGACGAGATCGCAAACAAACCGCAGCCTTGATAGAGAGCGGTTGGAGCGTCGTACGATTTTGGGAGCATGAAATTGAATCTGATCTCATGCAGGTGGCAACAGATGTTGCAAATGCATACCTTGATCCTGCCATTCTATTTAGGGATCGAGCGATGGTAGTTAAAGTGGAGCCCGCATGTCCAAGCGGTACGCTGGAACGCTGGTATATCGAGTACCTGATTTCTAACCAAGTGGCACGCCAAGAAATGCGCCCCAGAAAGCCGAAGAAGTAAGCTTTATGCAGGTAGAACACTACGGAGCATTTCTGTTAGCAATTTATAGCTGGCTTCACGTGCTATAGCGCTACGGCTCACCAACCCCTCTATATCGACACCAATTAAGTGCACTTGAGCATTTGTATCAATATCGAGATAGCTTTTAGTCCACTTCCCAGGCATCCAAGGAGCTTTCGGAACTAGGATTACTGCATCTGACACTTTGTACCGTGTCAGGTATGCATGTATCTGATAAAAATCCTCCCGCTTTATTCCGTGTGCTACTCCCCCCTGACTTGCACGTTTCCACTTGGCATCTGCAATTGCTACGGGCACGCCCCCACGAGTTAAAACATAGTCGGGTCGCAGTCGGACAACTCCAGATTGGTCTTCCGTATCTACGAATAAAAATAATGACTCGCTACGGGTACTGATATCCGTACCAGTGCCATCAATCGCAGCTACAAGAATATTCCTTAACGCACGTTCATAGAGATGCTGCATGGGAAAAAGTAAAGAAAACGCCTGATTACGCCCTCCAAAAGTCGGATCAGGAGACTGCCCGTTCAACAACAAACGGCCTACTGTTAGCGTCTTAGACCAACGCGCCTCATATCGGGAAAGCACTATCGAATCCACTTCAGCAACACTAACTATCCTATCTTCAACAACTGACAGGTTAGAAAGAACTATCACTAGCCTATGCCGATTGACAGCATTCCGAGTGATTCGGTGCAAAAAGGTCGCTATCCCCTTGATAACCTGAGCAAGCTTATTATTTACTCCTAACGGGGAATGGCGAATTGGAATAATTGCGGATCCAGGCAGGCGAGTTGATAATCGCGTAAAGTCAATTCGCCCCCTCAATACAGGTGAATCTTCATATACCTGTTCATATCGCCTGGGATGACCTTCACGCAGAGCATTGGCCATCTCCGCCACCACCTCAGAAATCATGGATTCCAACGGGTCTAACGTTTCAGCGCGTACCTCTGCCGAACCTTGATGTAGATAACTCAGATAGCCAGCAGAACGCAGAAGGTTCAACAAAAATGACTTATCACGATCGATCACAGGTGTATCGAGCTTGGGAAGGATGTTGATTCGAATACGTCCAAGCTGAACACAGCCGACAACTTCAGCTGCATACAGACCTCCCCGCTTCCAGCGAAATGCCGTAAAAGGTGCCGAGTCAGTGAGCCGCATAAGGCGGTCCGCAAACCAGCGAGGCTCGATATCTAGGGGGAGCGGAACGGGCATTCCTTCCCAAGTGGTGACTTCAGGCAAAGAGTTACCCTCTGGGTTAGTTACCCGCCGATAACGCAACAATAAAAGAAAGAAACCGCGCCCCATCCCAGTCCTCACCGCTCGGGTCCCACCAATGTGAGAACGTTAATGACTTCGCCTCAAAAGATTCATAGTCATCTGGCAAGCGACTCATGAACTGAGGATCCTGCGGAGGAGATTCAAACAGGGAGATGACATCAGCCCCATCACGGGACTCACCGGCAATAGCCCGAATTTTGCTCCAATCATCATGGAAGTATTCTGCTAAGGTCGGCAGGATATTGGATCTCATTACATATGCCAGTACGCGAAGCTGGCTGTCTGGCTCTTCAGCCCAAGACATAGAGGAGCGGATAGCCTCAAGCTTCTCCTGCATCAGAAAAGCATGTCCAAACTCGTATCCGCTGCCAAGCAACATGGATACACGGTTATTGATCCGCCACAGCAATGCCCGGGGGCTGAGACCACCGTAATCATCAGGTACAAGCTCTGGCTGAGCGGGGACGTTCGCGAACTCAAATCGACGCCTCATTGCAAAATCTAAAGCGATAAGCGAGCGGTCAACGGTATTCATAGTTCCGATAATCGACACATTGGCTGGCACCGAGAAAAGCTTCTTTGAGTATGGAAGCCAGATCTGTTTAGACTCGGGCCTTCCTTCGCGCTTATCCACCTCCAGCAATGTCAACAGCTCACCAAACACTCGCGACGGTTCCGCCCGGTTAATCTCGTCGATCACTAGTGCAACCGCGCCCCCCGCCCCAGAATCATCTTTCTGTAACTCATAGAGTCGCCGAATTACAGATCCGATGTGAGCAGCATTACTAAGGTCAGAAGTCGAAAGCACCCCGGTACGTTTAGCTATGATCCGCCGTATAACACTTGCCTTCCGAGTTGTCGGAGTATCATCCTCTTGAGGTGCCGGAACATCATTATCCCCAGGGTTAATGCCAAAATTCTCAAGCTCAAACCTCCCTGTCCCTGGAATAGAGCAAATTTGCGGCGGAAGCCCCAAATCTAAAATACGATCCACAACAAATCGCGGTACGTATTTGTCTGTTGATATAGCAACCTGATCTTCGCGATCAGGTTTGACCTGCACCACCCAACCACCAGCATCTTTTCCAACTACTTTTCCGGCATCGCCACCCGAACCATTCTTCAGCTGATCACCGATCTGTAAATCCGCCTCAAACCGTGCACGCAAACAGAGAGACTTGAATGGTCCATCAACAACACGGTAAGCAAGCTGCCCTGCCTCATCAATAATCGGCCGATATCCTTCGACAAAATCTTCATATGAATAGCTAGGGTGAAAGGTCACCCACAGGATCCTACCTTCAGCGACTAAGCTCTCATGCAGCTTGCGCAATGCCTCGGCCGGATCAGCACCCTTCTGCGCAAGGTCATAGCGGGCGGGCTCAATTGCCCTTACTGCCTCCCTGGCCGCCTGCCAGGTTTTCCCCGTACCAGGCGGGCCGTACAGGATTTTCATAGTTGGGTTCGGCAATGCGACTCTCCATCCGCATGAGCATCGGAAGCGGTGCTAAGGACTATGGTCAGAGCCAATTCCACCGCAAATCATCCCTGATCGTGGAACACACCATTCGCTAGATGCGAAACGGTTAGCCTCTAAGGAGCCTTACGGCTGAATCAGGTCACTGACCAGCACCCTAACCAAGTTCGCTCAATTACGCTAGATTTCGCTCATCTCATCAGGCAAACCCTGAACCGTCCCGGCTTCTTCGACACATCCCCCGAAGCTCCAAGGGTGCCCTTCGGCGCCCCTATGGAAGCCACTTAGACCTAAGAAGTTCCCTGCTCGCTCAACGCTACTTTTTTAAACTTATAAAATAGATCTGGCACAACCAGATCGAGTAACTTAACGCCTCCTTCAAGGTGAGCGACAGAACAACCGATTTTTCTAAACTATGTATAAACCGGTTCCATACCGTATAAATATGAACGGCTGCATTTCTAGTTTTCTAGCCCCCCTTAATATTGAAGGGCTCACCGAAAGTGTGAAATCACTACACTCCTGCCTTAAAACCTCAGAAGAAGTTAAGAAAACTCAAAAAACTGACTAAAAACTTGACTAAATCGATATTTTTCGGCGAAGAGAGCTTTTTGCTCAACCAATTTTCATAGTTCTGCACTGGATCACCATTGACAACTTCAATTTTAGGCAGCGCGTATTGGAAAATCACCGCAGCTACGAACTCCATAAGGGATTCGACCATCTGGCAATATATATAAAACTCAAAACCTCACTTTACACATAAGGAATATGGTTCACTAACAAATCAATCTGAAACTCACCAAACATCTTCAATGCCGGACTCTGAGGACAAATTTAATTTTCTACTAGGACCCCAAACCCTGGATAAATTAGCGACGTCATTCGCTGATCGACATAAACAAATATGCCTGGGGATAATGATTGAGGAACGATCCCAGCTTGAGCTACCTTCTCAGAATTACGCTCTACATCATATACTTTGGGGCCTCCAGCTATGCCAACCTACGTTCACCTTCGAACGACTTCTCTAGGCATACCTGCTCGCCCAGCAACTCATAATCCTTTGGCCCACGGTTCAAGTCCGTGTGGGCCCACCAACTCCAAAGCCGCGCATTGCGCGGCTTTTGTGTGTCTGGAAGTCTGTAACATGTAGCCCATTGCCGCCCGCACTGGAGTGCCCACTTTGCCCGTCCTCGATGAAATCGACCGCCAACTGATCGCCGCCTTGCAGATCAATGCTCGTGAAAGTGTGGCCATGCTTGCCCGGCAGCTCGGTATTGCACGCACGACCGTGACGTCGCGCCTGGCACGTCTGGAGAAGACCCAGGTGATTACCGGATACGGTGTGCGCCTGGGCCAGCGGGTGGTGGACGGCGGTTTGCAGGCCTATGTGGGCATTACCGTGCAAGCGCGCTCGGGCAAGGAAGTGTTGCGCAGGCTGAGCGCCATGGCGCAGGTCCAGCAGTTGTGTGCGGTCAGCGGTGAATTCGATTATGTGGCATGGCTGCGCACCGATTCGCCGGAGCAACTGGATCAATTGCTGGACCAGATCGGCAGCGTAGACGGCGTTGAGAAAACCACCACCTCGATCATCCTCAGCAGTAAATTGGACCGCGGCCAGCCAATCTGAGCATCGATTTCGTCACTTTGACTGAAAGCATTCCAATCCGACGACACTTTGCGTCTTATTAACGAACGCTGCGCTCCCTAAACTGGTTGCCATCTTTTCCTATACTCAGCGGGACATGTCCCGCCGAGTCGCCAGCCAGGTTTGCCATGAACGAATCCAACAAGAAGACTTTCCACAAGAACAATCGTCACCCTGCAGACGGCAAAAAGCCCATCACCGTCTTCGGCCCGGACTTTCCGTTTGCCTTTGATGACTGGATCGAACACCCCGCCGGGCTGGGCAGTATTCCCGCCGTCCATCATGGCGCTGAAGTCGCCATTGTCGGCGCCGGGATCGCCGGGCTGGTGGCCGCTTACGAGCTGATGAAGCTGGGCCTGAAACCCGTGGTGTACGAAGCCTCGAAGATGGGCGGCCGCTTGCGCTCCCAAGCGTTTGAAGGCGCCGAGGGCATCATCGCCGAGCTGGGTGGCATGCGTTTCCCGGTGTCGTCCACCGCGTTCTACCACTATGTGGACAAGCTGGGCCTGGAAACCAAACCCTTCCCCAACCCGCTGACCCCGGCCTCCGGCAGCACTGTGATCGACCTCGAAGGCCAGACCCACTACGCGCAAAAACTCTCCGATCTGCCTGCGCTGTTCCAGGAAGTGGCCGACGCCTGGGCCGATGCGTTGGAAGACGGCTCGCAATTCGGTGATATCCAACAAGCTATTCGCGATCGCGACGTACCACGCCTCAAGGAGCTGTGGAATAAGCTGGTGCCACTGTGGGACGACCGCACCTTCTACGACTTCGTCGCCACCTCCAAAGCCTTCGCCAAGCTGTCGTTCCTGCACCGCGAAGTGTTCGGGCAAGTGGGCTTCGGCACCGGTGGCTGGGATTCGGACTTCCCCAACTCCATGCTGGAGATCTTCCGCGTGGTCATGACCAACTGCGACGATCACCAACACCTGGTCGTTGGCGGTGTGGCGCAGGTGCCCATGGGCATCTGGCGTCATGTGCCGGAACGCTGCGCCCATTGGCCGGCAGGCACCAGCCTCAGCTCGCTGCACCGGGGCGCGCCGCGGGCCGGCGTGAAGCGTATTGCCCACGCGGCCGACGGCCGTTTCGCAGTGACCGACAACTACGGCGACACCCGCGAATACGCCGCTGTGCTGACCACCTGCCAAAGCTGGTTGCTGACCACTCAGATCGAGTGCGATGAAACGTTGTTCTCGCAAAAGATGTGGATGGCCCTCGACCGTACCCGCTACATGCAATCGTCGAAGACCTTTGTGATGGTCGACCGGCCATTCTGGAAAGACAAAGACCCGGAAACCGGCCGCGACCTGATGAGCATGACCCTGACCGATCGCCTGACCCGTGGCACTTACCTGTTCGACAATGGTGACGATAAACCGGGGGTTATCTGCCTGTCGTATTCGTGGATGAGCGACGCGCTGAAAATGCTGCCGCAGCCCATCGATAAACGCGTGAAGCTGGCCCTCGACGCCCTGAAGAAGATTTACCCTAAAGTCGACATCAAGGCGCGCATCATCGGCGACCCGATCACCGTGTCCTGGGAAGCCGACCCGCATTTCCTCGGTGCCTTCAAAGGCGCGTTGCCCGGGCACTATCGCTACAACCAGCGGATGTATGCGCACTTCATGCAGAAGGACATGCCCGCCGAACAACGTGGGATCTTTATCGCCGGCGACGACGTGTCGTGGACCCCGGCCTGGGTGGAAGGCGCGGTTCAGACCTCGCTGAACGCGGTGTGGGGCATCATGACCCATTTCGGCGGCAGTACTCATCCGGAAAACCCAGGCCCGGGTGATGTATTTGACGAAATCGGGCCGATCGCCCTGGCGGATTAAGGAGTTCAACATGCGCGTCGCCCTGTACCAATGCCCACCACGACCGCTGGATGTGGCCGGCAACCTCAAGCGCCTGCATCAACTGGCACACGAGGCGGCGGGTGCCGATCTGCTGGTGCTGCCGGAAATGTTCCTCAGCGGCTACAACATCGGCGCCAAAGCCGTTGGTGCGCTGGCAGAAGCCCAGGACGGCGCGTCGGCGCAGGCGATTGCCACATTTGCCAGAAGCGCCGGGCTGGCGATTCTGTACGGCTACCCGGAGCGCGCCGACGACGGGCAGATCTACAACGCCGTGCAATTGATCGACGCCAACGGTCAGCGCCTGTGCAACTACCGCAAGACTCACCTGTTCGGTGATCTGGACCACTCGATGTTCAGCGCCGGGGAAGACGATTTCCCGCTGGTGGAATTGAATGGATGGAAGCTGGGCTTCCTGATCTGCTACGACCTGGAGTTCCCGGAAAATACCCGACGCCTGGCCTTGGCCGGTGCCCAGTTGATCCTGGTTCCCACCGCCAATATGGTGCCGTTCGACTTTGTCGCCGACGTCACCGTGCGTGCGCGGGCTTTCGAAAACCAGTGCTACGTGGCCTACGCCAACTATTGTGGGCATGAAGACGAGATTCAGTATTGTGGGCAAAGCAGCATTGCCGCGCCGAATGGCCAGCGAATCGCCCAGGCCGGGCTGGATGAAGCCTTGATTGTGGGTGAGCTGAATCACCAGGCGATCCTTGATGCCCGCGCGGCCAATCACTACTTGCAGGACCGTCGCCCGGAGCTCTACGGCGCGCTGAACGAGCCCTGACCCAACCGGTTTGCCGGCGGTTTGTTAACATGGCCACATCCTACGTTTCGGAAGTGTCCATGCCTGCGCCGGCCTACCCCCATCATCGTCATCTGACCCTGGCTAATGGCTTGCGGGTTTCTTTGCGTCATGCATCCCGCTTGAAGCGTTGCGCCGCCGTCGTGCGGGTTGCCGCCGGCAGCCACGATGTGCCCTTGGCGTGGCCGGGGCTGGCGCATTTTCTTGAGCATTTGTTGTTCCTGGGCAACGAGCGCTTTCCCGCGAGCGAAGGCTTGATGGCCTACGTGCAGCGTCACGGTGGTCAGGTCAACGCCAGCACCCGTGAGCGCACCACCGACTTCTTTTTCGAGTTGCCGATGTCGACCTTTGCCGATGGGCTGGAGCGGCTGGCCGAAATGCTGGCTCATCCGCGCCTGGCAATTGAAGACCAACTGCGTGAACGCGAAGTGGTGCACGCAGAGTTTGTCGCCTGGTCCCAGGATGCCGAGGCGCAACGGCAGGTGGCATTGCTGGAAGGCCTGGCCGATGATCATCCGCTGCGTGGTTTTCATGCCGGTAATCGCGACAGCCTGGCGGTGGAAAGCGCGTCGTTTCAGCAAGCGCTGAAGCAATTCCACGCCGACTTCTATCAGAGCGGGCAGATGACCCTGAGCCTTGCCGGCCCCCAGCCGTTGGAAGAACTAGAAGCCCTGGCACGTCGGTTCGGCGAACAACTGACCTCGGGGGAACGGCGCCCGCAGGCCGCTGCGCCTGCACTGATGCCTGGCCAGACCCGGAGTTATTGGCACACCGCCGATGGTCACCTGCACCACGTCATTGCCTGCGACGTACCACGCCAGGCCCTGGATTTTCTCTGTGCCTGGCTCAACACCTCGGCGCCCGGCGGGTTGCTGGCTGAACTGAAAACCCGAAAGCTGGCCAGCGCACTGCATGCTCGCGTGATGTATCACTTCGCCGGGCAAGCGCTGCTGGATATCGACTTTGTTCCGGGCATTCACGCTGACTCGGCGGCGCTGATCGAGACATTGCTGTACGACTGGATGAGCTTTTTCGCACACAGTGACTGGTCATCACTGCGCGAAGAATTCGCCCTGCTGGCGGCGCGCCAACTTCAGGTCCAGGGCGCCCTGGAGTTGGCACGGCACGAAAGCGAAGAGCTGTCGGAGCACAGCGTCACTGCGTTGAAGGCCCTGCTTGACTCACTGCATCTGGAGCCCGCTCGGCACACTTGGCAGTTGCCCCCCAACAACCCCTTCCTGCGCCCGCCCGTCAAAGAAGAGCGCGCCGGGCTGATTCGCGGCCAGACCAGCGCCCATCGGGGCTTGCGTACCTTTGCCCAGGATCGCTCCCGAGGACGACGCGAGGTGTCGGCGCTGACATTCAGCAAAGCCTTGGCCGATGACACCGATGAAGGGGCGCTGTATCTGCATTGGCGGTTTGATTCAAGCGTACCTGCCGGGCTGGAAAACGCCTTGCAATCGTTACGGGAGAACGCCCATCAGGCGGGCGTCGAATTGTCCTTCGAAACCCTCGCCAATGACTGGTTGGTGAAAATGACCGGCCTCCACGAACCGATGCCGACCGTGCTCGAAGCATTGGCGCACCATCTGAGTCTGCCCGCGCAAGCCTTGACGCCCTCCAACGCAACGCCGCTGATTGCCATCCGAGAACTGCTCAAGGCGCTTCCTGCTTGCTGTGCCGGTGCTCGCCCGCCGGCCGGCGAGATGCCGGTATCGTGGGACACCGCGCGTTGGCAAGGATTGGGCCTGGGGTTGCCCGCCGCGTGCGAAGCCCTGATCAAAACCGCTGCCGCCCGCCTGCCTGGGCAGCCGGCGACCATCGAGTGCCCATCCCAGTCGATGGGTGGTCAGCACCTCTGGCACGCGGTGAAAACCGCGTCCAGCGAAGCGGCTTTACTGCTGTTTTGCCCTGCACCGACCCAATTCATGGCGGACGAAGCCGCATGGCGTCTGCTCGGGCATCTGCTGCAGACGCCTTTCTATCAACGGCTGCGCGTCGAGTTGCAAGTCGGCTACGCCGTATTCAGCGGCATCCGGCAGATCAACGGGCAGACAGGGCTGCTGTTTGGCGTGCAATCCCCCAGCGTTTCCCTCGCCAACATCGTCGAGCACCTGCAAACATTCCTGAGACAGCTGCCATCGTTGATCGAGGGCAGCGCCGATCTGGGTTGCGAGGACCTGGCACAGCAGCTCACGGCACTCTCTGTCGCCCAAGCCGCCGAGCAGCTGTGGCACGCCCGGTTGGCCGGTCATCCGTCAGGCTATCTGGAGCAGCTTCAACAACTCATCCGAACCCGCACGCGTAAGGATTTACTGCTCGCCGCCCAGCAACTCAACACGGCCTCAGGCGGCTGGCGCTGTGTCGCCAACGGCCCAAGCATCAACGACGGCTGGCAAACGGCAGGCTGATCATTGCCAAGCCTGCAACAGGCTTTTTCTTTGGAGACAGCGCTAACTTGAAAAGAATTGCGTAATATTCATACGCAGTATCTGAACATCTCCGACAGGAGGTGGACTATATGTATTAGTTGGTAGTGAACGTCCCATCCTTTGGTAGGAGTATGAATATGACCTGGTCCAAACCTGCTTACACTGATCTGCGCATCGGTTTCGAAGTCACCATGTACTTCGCCAGCCGTTAATCCGCTGGGTAATACAACGCCTCGGTTCGCCCGGGGCGTTTTTGTTTTGAGCTTTGCTTGATGGAGCGACCATGTTTGTCCAGATTCTAGGTTCCGCCGCCGGCGGTGGCTTCCCGCAGTGGAACTGCAACTGCGTGAACTGCGCAGGTTTTCGTGATGGCAGCCTCAAGGCTCAGGCGCGTACCCAGTCGTCCATCGCGATCTCCGACGATGGCGTGAATTGGGTGCTGTGCAATGCCTCGCCGGATATCCGCGCGCAACTCCAGGGCTTCGCTCCGATGCAACCCGGCCGTGCCCTGCGCGACACCGGCATCAGCGCAATCATCCTGATGGACAGCCAGATCGACCACACTACCGGCCTGCTGAGCCTGCGCGAAGGTTGCCCGCACCAGGTGTGGTGCACCGACATGGTCCACGAAGACTTGAGCACCGGCTTCCCGCTGTTCACCATACTCACCCATTGGAACGGCGGCCTTACCTGGAACCGCATCGAGCTGGACACAAGCTTCACTGTCCCGGCCTGCCCAAACCTGCGCTTTACCCCGCTGCCACTGCGCAGCGCCGCGCCGCCCTACTCGCCACACCGCTTCGATCCACACCCGGGCGACAACATCGGCCTGATCGTCGAAGACCTGCGCACCGGCGGCAAACTGTTCTACGCCCCGGGCCTGGGTAAGGTCGACGCGCCGCTGCTGGAGATCATGGCCGGCAGCGATTGCCTGCTGGTGGACGGCACGATGTGGGATGACGATGAAATGCAGCGCCGTGGCGTCGGCACCCGCACCGGCCGCGAGATGGGCCACTTGGCCCAGAACGGCCCCGGCGGCATGCTCGAAGTGCTTGCGCAGTTGCCTGAACAGCGCAAGGTACTTATCCACATCAACAACACCAATCCGATCCTCGATGAAGACTCCCCCGAGCGGGCGGAATTGGTGCGACGCAATGTTGAAGTAGCTTACGACGGCATGAGCATCGAACTGTAGGAGCAGGCTTGCCCACGAACCCCAAGGGCACCGCGCTTATTCAGAATGCCCCCGTCATCGTTAACGACCTTCGCGAGCAAGCTCGCTCCTGCTGGAGACCTCTTATGACTGAAAGACCGATGAACACCGCAGAGTTTGAAAAGGCCCTGCGGTCCAAAGGCGCCTTCTACCATATCCATCACCCCTACCATGTGGCGATGTATGAAGGCCGTGCCACCCGCGAGCAGATCCAGGGCTGGGTTGCCAACCGCTTCTACTATCAGGTGAATATCCCGCTGAAAGACGCGGCGATCCTGGCCAACTGCCCGGACCGTGAGATCCGTCGCGAGTGGATTCAACGCCTGCTTGACCACGACGGCGCCCCCGGCGAGGACGGCGGGATCGAAGCCTGGCTGCGTCTCGGCCAGGCCGTCGGTCTGGACCCCGATCAACTGCGCTCCCAGGAACTGGTGTTGCCCGGGGTGCGTTTTGCGGTCGATGCCTACGTCAACTTCGCCCGCCGCGCCAGTTGGCAAGAAGCCGCCAGCAGTTCGCTGACCGAGCTGTTCGCCCCTCAGATCCACCAGTCGCGCCTCGACAGCTGGCCGCAGCATTACCCGTGGATCGATCCGGCCGGCTACGAGTATTTCCGTACCCGCCTGGGCCAAGCCCGTCGCGACGTGGAGCATGGGCTGGCAATTACCCTGCAGCACTACACCACCCGTGAGGGCCAGGAGCGCATGCTGGAAATACTTCAGTTCAAACTGGATATTTTGTGGAGCATGCTGGACGCCATGAGCATGGCCTATGAACTCAACCGCCCGCCCTATCACAGCGTGACCGAGCAACGGGTATGGCATAAAGGGATCACCCTATGAGCTTTGATCGCAGCAAAAAACCGACCTGGCGCCAGGGCTATCGCTACCAGTACGAACCCGCGCAAAAGGGCCATGTGTTGCTGTATCCCGAAGGCATGATCAAGCTCAACGACAGCGCCGCATTGATCGGTGGTTTGATCGACGGCGAGCGTGACGTCGCGGCCATCATTGCCGAGCTGGATAAACAATTCCCCGGTGTACCTGAGCTCGGTGAAGACATCGAGCAATTCATGGAGGTCGCCCGTGCCGAGCACTGGATCACCCTTGCCTGAGAAACCCGCTGTCGGCCTGCCGCTGTGGTTGCTCGCCGAGCTGACTTACCGCTGCCCGCTGCAATGCCCGTATTGCTCCAACCCATTGGACTTTGCCGAGCAAGGCAAGGAGCTGAGCACCGCGCAGTGGATCAAGGTGTTTCGCGAAGCGCGGGAAATGGGGGCGGCACAACTGGGCTTTTCCGGCGGTGAACCGCTGGTGCGCCAAGACCTCGCCGAGCTGATCGCCGAAGCGCGCCAGTTGGGGTTCTACACCAACCTGATCACCTCCGGCATCGGTCTCACCGAGCAGAAAATCAGCGACTTCAAGAAAGCCGGCCTGGACCATATCCAGATCAGCTTCCAGGCCAGCGATGAACAGGTGAACAACCTGCTGGCCGGTTCGAAAAAAGCCTTCGCGCAAAAGCTGGAAATGGCCCGCGCGGTCAAGGCCCATGGCTATCCGATGGTGCTGAACTTTGTCACCCATCGGCACAATATCGACAAGATCGACCGCATCATCGAACTGTGCATCGCGTTGGAAGCCGACTTCGTCGAACTCGCCACCTGCCAATTCTATGGCTGGGCGCAGCTCAACCGTGTGGGGTTGTTGCCAACTAAAGAGCAATTGGTGCGCGCCGAACGCATCACCAACGAATACCGCGCCAAGCTGGAAGCCGAAGGGCACCCCTGCAAGCTGATATTCGTCACCCCGGACTACTACGAGGAGCGCCCCAAAGCCTGCATGAACGGCTGGGGCAGTATCTTTCTGACAGTGACGCCAGACGGCACCGCCCTGCCCTGCCATGGCGCCCGACAAATGCCGGTGCAGTTTCCCAACGTGCGCGATCACAGCATGCAGCACATCTGGTACGACTCATTCGGCTTCAATCGCTTTCGCGGCTATGACTGGATGCCTGAACCGTGCCGTTCATGTGATGAAAAGGAAAAGGACTTCGGCGGCTGCCGCTGCCAGGCCTTCATGCTGACGGGAGATGCCGGCAATGCCGACCCGGTATGCAGCAAGTCCGAGCAGCATGGCATCATCCTGCAAGCGAGGGAGGAAGCCGAGCACGCCACCCAGACCATTGAGCAACTGGCCTTTCGCAATGAGCGCAACTCACGGCTCATCGCCAAAGGCTGAGCCTCAGCGTTTGGCGATGATATACACCGCGTGCACGATGCCCGGGATGTAGCCGCACAGGGTCAGCAGAATATTCAGCCAGAACGCGCCGCCGAAACCCACTTGCAGAAATACACCCAGTGGCGGCAACAGAATGGCGATGATGATACGAATGAAATCCATAGGGTCAGCTCCAGAAAATCGGCTCGTGTGAGCCGTGTAGCTAATCGACCTTGGGGGTTTGCGAGGGTTCAGTGGGATCCGGCATTGGGCCATCGCGCAGTGGGCAGACAAAAAAACGCCTCCAGCCAAAAGAATCAGGCTGGAGGCGCCGCGTAGGCCGCGAGACGGTTCAGGAATAAGGATTTAAACGGCGATGCCCTTGCGGCATTGCAACTGCGCGGTGCGCACGCGGGAGAAGGCGCGGGCCAGGCGCAGGAGCATTTCGTCTATGTTGCTTTTGCTCACCGTCAGGGCCGGAGTGAAGCGCAAACAGTTGGGTTGCGGGGCCTTGAGGATCAGGCCTTCGTGCAGGGCGGCCTTTACGACGGCATCCGCAGAATCATCCGACAACGTCAGGCCCCACATCAGGCCTTGGCCGCGCAATTGGCCGTGATCGTAACGATAAGCCAGGCGAGCGAGGCCTTCGCCAAGGTAAAGGCCAGCCTCACGCACACGCTCGAGGAAGCCGGGCTCCAGCACCGTATCGAGGACCGCCAGACCGGCCGACGCCATCAACGCATTACCATGATGGGTGCCCTCCAACTCGCCGATTTCAAAGCAGCAGGCTTTGCCGCGTGCCAGCAGCGCCGCCAGCGGCACACCGCCGCCCAGTCCTTTGCCGAGGGTGATGATGTCGGCACTGACGCCGTATTGCTGTTCGGCGAGCAAGGTGCCGCAACGGCCGATGCCGGTTTGCACTTCATCAAGAATCAGCAGGATGCCCAGCTCGCGGCACAGGCGCTCGACGCCTTTGAGGTAATGCTCGGTGGCCGGAATCACGCCGGCTTCGGCCTGGATCGGTTCGAGCAGGATGGCAACCGTCTGAGCATCCACTGCCGCATGCAGGGCAGGCAGGTCATTGAAGGGGACATGGCTGAAGCCAGGCAGTGACGGCGCAAAGGGGTTGCCCCCAGCGCCCGCCGAGGCCGCCATCGCCGCGAAACTGCGACCATGGCAACCGTTGCCGGCGCTGATGATGTGATAGGCGCCGCCGCGATGCAGTTGGCCCCATTTGCGCGCCAGTTTGATTGCGGCTTCGCAGGCTTCCGCGCCGCTGTTGAGCAGGTAGCCCTGGTTGCTGGCGGTACGCTGGCACAAGCGATCAATGAGGTTGAGCTGGGTGCGGTTGTGCAGACCAATGCCCGGGTTGATCAGCGTTTGGGTCTGTTCGGCCAGCGCCTTGATCAGCACCTGCGGACTATGGCCGAGGCTGTTGGCGGCGCCGCCCTGGTTGAAATCCAGATAGGCACGGTCATCGCAATCCCAAAGCCAGGAGCCCTGACCGCGTACGAACACCTGAGCAGGCCGCGCAACGCCTGGCATCAGGCATTCGCTGGAAGGGGTACTGCCGGCGGTGTCCAGAATCAGATCGTCCAGGCTCGGCGCGGGGCGACGGAACAGGTTCACAATTCACCTCCGATAGCAATCCGACCTTGATCGGTGCACGGTGCCCATACGGCCTTGAGGTTTTTTGCCTTGCCTATGTAAACGCTATCAAGATAAACGCTGTTCATTGCCCGATCCGGCCCTGTAAGCCCTGCGAATAGGCGCTAGACTAGGCGTCTGCGAGGCCGACGGCCATTTCGATTTTCCAGCTTTTTCGATAAGTAAGTCTTATGGATTTCAAGCAACTGCGTTATTTCGTCGCGGTGTATGAGGAAGGCCACGTAGGCCGTGCCGCTGAACGGCTGTCGATCTCTCAACCGGCGTTGTCGCAACAGATCCGCCAGTTGGAACAACACCTGGATGTGAGCCTGTTCGAACGCAGCAGCAAGCGTCTGTTACCCACCCTGGCCGCTCATACGTTGTACAACCATGCCTTGCCGCTGATCGATGGCATGCAGCAAGCCGTTGAAGCCTTGGGCAACTTCAAGGGCCAGGCGATGCGTACCTTGGCCATCGGCGTGCTGCAGACGGTGCACACCAGCCTGGTTCCGCAAATGCTGGAGCGCGTGCGCAAGGCACAGCCCCACTTGGTGGTGCAGATCTACGAACTGACCGGCCTTGAAATTGAACGGCGCCTGCTCAACGGCTCGCTGGACATCGGCATCAGCTACCTGCCGCCACGCCAGCCGGGGTTGCACGGCGTGCTGCTGTATGAGGATGAGTTGAAGGTGGTGATCCCCGAAGACCACCCCTTGCGCGAATTCAAGAAAGTCTCGCTGAAGCAGGCGGCGGAGTTGCCGATGTTGCTGTTGGGGGAAGAGTTTCAAGTGCGCCAGATCTGGCAGGGCCAGCTGTCCAACCTCGGGCGGCGTCCGCAAGTGCAGGCAGAGCTCAACACCATGGTGAGCATTCTCGACAGCCTGCCCCACACCAGACTGGCCACGGTGCTGCCGGGGCGATCCCAGGACGAACACAACAGCAAGGCGTTGTTGTGGAAACCCTTGAGTGAACCCAGGGTGCCGCTGAAAGTGGGGTTGGTGTGCCGTGATCTACAGCGACAGCAGGCGACCGTGGCCTTGTTGCGCACGCTGCTGGAAGACGTGATGAATGCCCCGCAAGCAAGCGCCTGACTTTTTCGCGGGCAAAAGAAAACCCCGCCGAAGCGGGGCTTTGCAGACTGTTTCCCTGACATCCATTTCACTCCGCCGTCCTGGCAGAATCCTACGTGTCCGTGTTGTTGCTTTGCGCTTCCTGCGCGACGTCCATGTGAAGTAGATTATCGGTGGATCCAATTTGGCGATAGAGGACGAATAGCAGCACGTCATGTAAGAGAATGCTTACACGCCCTCAAAGCCTTCAGAACAGTGCCTCATCCAGCAAAAACAGCGATTCACTGCCCGCTTTTACCGAGGCACTCAGCGAGTGGATGCGTGGCAACAGGCGTGCGAAGTAAAAACGTGCCGTGCCGAGTTTGCTGGCGTAGAAGTCCTCTTCAGATTCCTTGCCCATTGCGGCCTTGGCCATGCGTGCCCACATGTAGGCGTAGGCCATGTAACCAAAAGCTTGCAAATATTCAACCGAAGCCGCGCCGATCTCATTCGGGTTGGTCTTGGCGCGGTCCAGCACCCAGGCGGTCAATTCATCCAGGTTATCCACCGCTTCGCTGAGTGGTCGGGTGAACTCGCCCAGGTCGGCATTCGCCGTGGCGATGAACTGTCGGATTTCATCGGCAAACAGGGTGTAGAACTTGCCACCGCTGCCAACGATCTTGCGCCCCATCAAGTCCAGGGCCTGAATGCCGTTGGTGCCTTCGTAGATCTGGGTGATACGCACATCACGCACCAATTGTTCCTGGCCCCATTCACGGATGTAACCGTGGCCGCCGAACACTTGCTGGCCGAGTACGGTGGTTTCCAGGCCCAGGTCGGTGAGAAACGCCTTCGCTACCGGGGTCAACAGCGCGACCAGGTTATCGGCGCGTTCACGGGCGGCGGCATCTTCGCTGAATTTGGCGATATCCAATTGCGTCGCCACATAGGTGGAGAATGCACGGCCGCCTTCGTTCGCGGCCTTCATGGTCAGCAGCATGCGACGCACATCCGGATGCACGATGATCGGGTCGGCCATTTTGTCTTTGGCCTGGGCGCCGGTCGGTGCACGGCTTTGCAGGCGATCGCGAGCGTATTCAATCGCGTTCTGGTAAGAGCGCTCGCCGGACGCCAAGCCCTGGATACCCACGCCAAGACGTTCGTAGTTCATCATGGTGAACATCGCCGCCAAGCCGCGGTTTGGCTCACCGACCAGATAACCCACGGCTTCATCGAAGTTCATCACGCAGGTCGCAGAAGCCTGGATGCCCATCTTGTGCTCGATGGAGCCACAGCTCACGGTGTTACGTGCGCCCAGGCTGCCGTCGGTGTTCACCATGAACTTCGGCACCAGGAACAGCGAAATTCCCTTGGGACCCGCCGGTGCGTCCGGCAGCTTGGCCAGTACCAGGTGGATAATGTTGTCGGTGAGATCGTGCTCGCCACCGGTGATGAATATCTTGGTTCCGCTGACCTTGTAGGATCCGTCCGCCTGTGGCTCGGCTTTGGTCCGGATCATCCCCAGGTCAGTACCGGCATGAGCTTCAGTCAGGCACATGGAGCCTGCCCACTCACCGGAATACATCTTCGGCAGGTAAGTGGCCTTGAGCTCTTCGCTGGCATGGGTGTTGATCGACACGCAGGCGCCGGAGGTCAACATCGGGTACAGGCCGAACGCCAGGCTCGACGAGTTGATCATTTCTTCGACCTGCGCCGACACGGCCTTGGGCATGCCCATGCCGCCGAAGACCGGATCGCCGCCTACACCCACCCAGCCGCCTTCAGCGTAGGTTTTGTAGGCCTGTGGAAAGCCGTCCGGGGTAAACACCGCGGTGTTATCCCAGCGGCAACCCTGCTCGTCGCCACCACGGCTGAGCGGCGCGATGGACTTGGCGGTGACCTTGCCGGCTTCTTCGAGAATGGCCTCAACGGTTTCGGCATCCACGGTGTCCGCCAATCCCGGCAATTGGGCCCACGTATTGGCGACCTCAAACACTTCGTTGAGGACGAAGCGCATATCACGTAGCGGCGCTTTGTAATCAGCCATGGCAAACCTCGTGAGAACGTGAAAAGTGATTCGATAGGATCGGTTTTATGAGCCCCGAGTGTACCCGAACAACTTTTCAGACACATAGGGTCCACTTGTGACTGATTGGTATTTTTAAGTCACTACAGCGCAAATGCCTCCGCGGGCAGACTCATCAGGCATTCGCTGCCCGCCTCCACCGCTGCGCGGTGGGCAGCGGTACGCGGCAGCAGACGCTTGAAGTAGAACTCGCAGGTGGTCAGCTTGGCCTTGGCAAAGTCGGCGTCATCGTGCACCAACGCGGCAATAGCCATACGCAACCAGAGATAGGCCAGAATGACGTAGCCGCTGTACATCAAGTAATCCACGGCCGCCGCGCCAACTTCATCGGGGTTCTTCATTGCAGCCATGCCGACCTTCGTGGTCAGTTCGCCCCATTCCCCGTTCAGTTGATTGAGTTGCGCCACATAGGCCTTGAGTTGCGGGTGCTCGGCATTCGCGCCGCAGAATTTATGCACAATCCTGGTAAACCCGCGCAGCAACTTGCCCTGGCTACCCAAAACCTTGCGCCCCAGCAGGTCGAGGGCCTGAATGCCGTTGGTGCCTTCATAGATCGGCGCAATCCGCGCATCACGTGCCAGTTGCTCCATGCCCCACTCGCGGATGTAACCGTGGCCGCCGAAGATCTGCATGCCGTGGTTGGTCACCTCAAGCCCGGTGTCGGTCATAAAGGCTTTGCAGATGGGCGTGAGGAACGCCAGCAGGTCTTCGGCTTCCTGGCGCTGCCCCGCGTCGCTGCTCAGGTGTGCAGTGTCGAGTAATTGCGCAGTGAAGTAGGTCAGTGCGCGGTTGCCTTCATTGAAGGCCTTCATGGTCAGCAACATACGGCGCACATCGGGGTGCACGATGATCGGGTCGGCAGCTTTGTCCGGGGCCTTGGCGCCGGTCAGCGAGCGCATTTGCAGGCGGTCGTTGGCGTATTTGATTGCGCCCTGGAAACTCGCTTCACCGTTGCACAAACCCTGCATGCCGGTACCCAGCCGCGCGTGGTTCATCATGGTGAACATGCAGTTGAGGCCCTTGTTCGGCTCACCGATCAAAAAGCCCTTGGCCCCGTCGAAGTTCAGCACACAGGTAGCCGAGCCCTTGATGCCCATCTTGTGTTCGATGGAGCCACAGTGCACCGCGTTACGCTCACCCGAATCCGCATGGAACTTGGGCACGATAAACAAGGAGATGCCTTTAGTGCCCGCCGGTGCATCCGGCAGCTTGGCCAGTACCAGGTGGATGATGTTGGCGCTCATGTCGTGCTCGCCGGCCGAGATGAAGATCTTGCTGCCGGTGACCGCGTAAGTGCCATCGGCCTGTGGCACGGCGCGAGTCTTGATCAGGCCCAGGTCGGTGCCGCAATGGGCTTCGGTGAGGCACATGGTGCCGGTCCACTCGCCGGCCGTGAGTTTGTTCAGGTAAGTGGCTTTCTGCTCATCAGTGCCATGGGCATGGATCGCCGTCATGGCCCCGTGGGTCAGCCCGGGGTACATGCCCCAGGACGTGTTGCTGGAGCCGATCATCTCGCTCAGCACCAGGCCGAGGGACTGCGGCAGGCCCTGGCCGCCGTAAGCCGGGTCTGCCGCCACGCCGTGCCAGCCGCCCTCTACGTACTGGGCGAAGGCTTCCTTGAAACCCTTGGGGGTGGTGACCACGCCATTGTCGAAATGGCAGCCTTCTTCATCACCGCTGCGGTTGAGCGGTGCGAGTACGTTTTCGCAGAATTTTGCGCCTTCTTCGAGGATCGCACTGACCATGTCCGGCGTGGCATCCGTCGCGCCCAACGCCGCGTAATGGCCGTGGAAATCAAACACGTTGTCGATCAGAAAGCGCATGTCGCGCAGGGGTGCTTTGTAGTCAGGCATGGCGATGTCTCCGGCAGCAGATGGTTTCAACCTACTGCCGGCCAACGCCTCAAACAATCACTGTAGAACCGCTGAATACACCGCCATCACTCAACCGGCAGCGCTCTCCATGCGCACCGCACCGCGCCGGGTCTGCCCGGCCGCGACCACGCAGTTACGTCCGGCGCCCTTGGCGGCATACAGTGCCTGATCGGCGGACTTGAGCACCTCTTCAGGCGTGCGCTGCTCGGCCTGGCGCTCGGCCACGCCAATGCTGACGGTCACCGACACACTGGACGCCCCACTGCCTGCCCGACGCTGACGGCCCTGATGATCGTCATGGGGACGGTCCGGGTTGCGCAGTTTGATGTCGTAGTTGGCAATGATTTCGCGGATCTCCTCCAGGTGCGGCATGCATTCATCCAGGGTCTTGCCGGCAAACACCACGGCAAACTCCTCGCCGCCATAACGGTAGGCACGCCCGCCGCCATTGACCTTGGACAGTTTGCTGGCAACCAGCCGCAGCACCTGGTCCCCCACATCGTGGCCATGGGTGTCGTTGAAGCGCTTGAAGTGATCGACGTCGCTCATCGCCAACACATAGTTGCGCCCCAGTCGCTGCATGCGTTCATTGAGCGCGCGACGCCCGGGCAAGCCGGTCAGCTCATCGCGAAACGCCATCTGGTACGCCTCATGGGCCACACCGGCGGCAATCATGAGCATCACCTGGCTGCACATGATGTTCAGGGTAAACGGCAGGATGAAGGTTTGCGGCAGCATCCAGAACATCCCCAACAGCCCGACCAACTGCGCGGCGTGCAACGGACGCGGCTGATACCAGTACTGGGCGGCCAGGGTCACGAAGCCGATCAGGAACATCGGGTAGGAGAGCTGGATCAGGCTCATCCAACTGCCATGCAGCGCCGGCCAGCGGATCTCCGCCAGCCAGTTCAGCAAGGCCTGGGGATAACTTTGCTCGAGCGCCAACGCAACGCTGCCCACGGCGAACAGCACCGCACACCGGGCGACGAAGTCACGGAACAGGTGGGTTTTCTCCTGCCACAACGCGTAGATGCTGAACAACAGCGGCAACAACAGGCAACACAGATGAAACACCACGGCGGCGTCTTCGCGCACGCGGCCATTGTCGCGGTAGAAGTCCGTCTGGGTGTCCAGCAAGAAGTAGGTGATATACACCGTGATCATCAGGAACAGTTCACGCTGGCGCCGATACACCGCGCAATACGAACCACCGAGTAACAGCACCAGGGTCGGCAGCACATTGAACAGCGAGGTGAAGAAGACGTTGAGATCTTTGACGTACGCAGCCGAGAGCCCGGCCAGCAATAGCAGCAATGAAGGGAGAAAATGGCTGAAACGTACAGCGGACACGCGTGACAAGGGTAAAGCTCCGACCCGCCGAGAAGATGGCACAGTGCCTTCACTGCGCACAGTTAAGCACATTCAATGTGAGCTGTATCACATTGCCATCACTGTAACGGCAGCCGACCACAATCCCTGAGTGCTCCGCTGCGTTTTTTATCGCCCAATAAAAAACCGCCGCTTCCAGCGAAGCGGCGGTCTCAACAGAACCCGGTAGGGCTTAGTAAGCCAGGCCGAAGTCTTCTTCTTTCATGTCCATCAGGTTGTTGGCGCCCGACAGCATGGTTGCAACGTGAGTGCGGGTACGCGGCAGGATGCGCTGGAAGTAGAAGCGCGCAGTCTGCAGCTTGGCGGTGTAGAAAGCCTCTTCGGTGGTGCCGGCGGCCAGTTTTTCAGCAGCCAGGCGTGCCATGTCGGCCCAGAAGTAAGCCAGGCACGCGTAACCGGAGTACATCAGGTAGTCCACCGAGGCGGCACCGACTTCTTCACGGTCTTTCATCGCGGCCATGCCGACCTTCATGGTCAACTCGCCCCACTCTTTGTTCAATGCCGCCAGCGGTGCGACGAACTCTTTGACCGCTTCGTTGCCTTCGTTGGCCTGGCAGAACTTGTGCACGATCTTGGTGAAGCCCTTGAGCGCTTCGCCTTGGGTCATCAGCACTTTACGGCCGAGCAGGTCCAGGGCCTGAATGCCAGTGGTGCCTTCGTACAGCATCGAGATGCGGCTGTCGCGAACGTTCTGCTCCATGCCCCATTCGGCGATAAAGCCGTGGCCGCCGTAGATCTGCACGCCGTGGTTGGCCGATTCAAAACCGACTTCGGTCATGAAGGCTTTGGCGATGGGCGTCATGAACGCAAGCAGGCCGTCAGCCTGTTTCCTGGCTTCTTCGTCGGTGCTGTATTTGACGATGTCCACTTGCTTGGCGGTGAAGTACACCATCGCACGGTTGCCTTCGGCGAAGGCTTTCATGGTCAGCAGCATGCGGCGCACGTCAGGGTGCACGATGATCGGGTCGGCAGCCTTGTCCGGCGCTTTCGGGCCAGTCAGGGAACGCATTTGCAGGCGATCACGCGCATATTTCAGGCCGCCCTGGAAGCCGATTTCAGCATGGGACAAGCCTTGCAGCGCGGTACCCAGGCGAGCGGTGTTCATAAAGGTGAACATGCAGTTCAGGCCTTTGTTCGCCGGGCCGATCAGGAAACCGGTGGCCCCGTCGAAGTTCATCACGCAAGTGGCGTTGCCATGGATGCCCATCTTGTGTTCGAGGGAACCGCAGGTCACTGCATTGCGCGCACCGATCGAGCCGTCTGCATTCGGCAGGAACTTGGGCACGATAAACAGCGAAATACCTTTCGTACCGGCCGGTGCATCCGGCAGGCGCGCCAGTACGATGTGGACGATGTTGTCGGCCATATCGTGTTCACCGGCCGAGATGAAGATCTTGGTGCCGGAGACTTTGTAGGAGCCGTCAGCCTGAGGTTCGGCCTTGGTACGCAACATGCCCAGGTCGGTGCCGCAGTGCGGTTCGGTCAGGCACATGGTGCCGGTCCACTCGCCGGACACCAGCTTGGTCAGGTAAGCCTGTTGCTGCTCAGGCGTGCCGTGCTCGGAGATGGTGTTCATCGCACCGTGGGACAGGCCTGGGTACATGCCCCACGACCAGTTGGCCGCGCCAACCATTTCGCTCACTGCCAGCCCCAGGGATTCCGGCAGGCCTTGGCCACCGTGCTCCACGTCGTGGGCCAGGCTCGGCCAGCCGCCTTCGACGAACTGTTTGTAGGCTTCTTTGAAACCAGTAGGGGTCTTAACGCCTGACTCGCTCCAGGTGCACCCTTCGATGTCACCCACACGGTTCAACGGAGCCAGTACTTGCTCACAGAACTTGGCGCCTTCTTCGAGAATGGCGTCAACCATGTCCGGGGTAGCGTCCTGGCAAGCCGGCAGGCTCTGATAGTGCGCTTCATAACCGAGCAGTTCGTCACGAACGAAGCGAATATCACGCAAGGGGGCCTTGTAGTCAGGCATAGCGATAAACCTCTGCTGATGTATCTGGGATGAACAACCGCGTGGATGTGTTGTGGCGGTCAAACAGGTGTTTGAAACATACGTTTACGACCTGGGGTTGTCAAGCATCGTCCAGACGCCATTTGTCATGACACAAATCAATGCCATGCACGGCAAGGCCTGCGGCGGGTTGCCACAAACAGTTCAGAAGAGATTGGAGGATTGCGCAAGCGCAACCGGCTTCAGAAAGAAGCCGGTATTAACGAGAAGGGTTAAGCGTAGGTATCGATCAAGGTGCCGAGCATTGCATCCGAAGCCTTGGCGACTTTCACGCCCAGCTCCACTTGAAACTTGCCTTGGGCCATTTCGACCATGTTGCTCGCCGAGTTGGACGGCTGGGCACGATCGTTGGCTTGCAAACGGTCACGCTGTGCGTCCGAGGGCTGGGTCGTCGCGGCGCTGGCAATGTTGCCGGCGGCCTGGTCGACACGGTTCTGCCCGGTCTGAATGGTGCTCAGCCCCGAATAAAACGCGCTGCTTCCAGAGATTTCCATGGCGTAAGCCTGCCTTTAGAGAATCGTGAGCTTGAATTGAAGCAGACATTCCGGCAAAAGGCCCGTCAAAAACACTAATGGCCTATTGCCTTGCCAATAGCCAAAATCAGTCAAGCAGGTCCAGTTCCAGATGCGCGGCGACCGCATCGGCCCCGGCCTGCTTGAGTCTCGGCACCCGCCCCAGGCACGGTGCCGGCAAGCGTTCGGCCAGGGTGGCGAGGTTTTCTTCCAGACGGGAGGTCTTGGGATCGATGATATTCGCCACCCACCCCGCCAGCGACAAACCATCCCGGGCGATAGCCTCGGCGGTGAGTAAAGCATGGCTGATGCAGCCCAGGCGCACACCCACCACCAGGATCACCGGCAGCTTCAGCGCCATGGCCAAGTCCGACAGGTTGGCCTGATCGGCCAAGGGCACCCGCCAGCCACCCGCGCCTTCGATCAAGGTGAAGTCCGCCTGCTGCGCCAGTATGTGCTGCATCGGTTTCAACAGAGACTGCACCGTCAGTGCAACCCCCGCCTCCCGCGCTGCCAGGTGGGGCGCAATGGCCGGTTCGAATGCCACCGGGTTGACCTCGGCATAGGTCAAAGGCAACGAGCATTCGGCCAGCAGCGCCAAGGCGTCGCTATTGCGCAGCCCCTTGGGTGTGATCTGGCAACCCGAGGCCACCGGCTTTCCGGCGGCGGTGCTTTTGCCCGCGAGGCGCGCGGCATGCAACAAGCCCGCGGCGATCGTGGTTTTGCCCACATCCGTGTCGGTACCCGTGATGAAGTAAGCGGCGCTCATAAAGGTTTCTCCAGTACGGCGTACACCACTTGATACGTGGCGGGCAGGCCCTGGGCCTGGCGGAACTGCTCGTAAGCGTTCACCAGTGCAGCAATCCGCGCGCGGCCCGTCAACCCTCCCGGGCGACCCGGATTGAGGTTATGCGCGCCCAACGCCTTGAGTTCATGGGTCAGACTGCGCACATCCGGGTAATGCAGCACATGGGGTTGGCGCTCCAGGCTGACGACGCGCAGACCACTGGCGGCGCAGAGCTGTTGATACGCCTCGAAGGGACGGAAACGGTTGACGTGCACCAGACCATCCGCCGCGCGCCAGCTTTCGCGCAACTCATGCAATGTGCCCACGCACAGGCTCGCGAACGCCAATACGCCACCCGGTTGCAGCACGCGAAGGGCTTCGCTGAGCACCCCATCGAAATTCGCACACCACTGCACCGCCAGGCTGGAATAGATCAGCTCCAGGCTCTCAGCTTTAAGCGGCAAGCGCTCGGCATCACCGGCAATGAAATACCTCGCGCCACCCAAGGGCCTGGCGTGATTGAGCATACCTTCGGCGATATCCAGCGCCACGCCCTGGCTGCCGGGCAACCGCTCAGCCAACACACGGCTGAAAAAACCGGTACCGCAACCCATGTCCAGCCAGCGTTGTGGCGTAAAGGCCGCCGGCAGGCGAGCCAGCAATGCGTTGCCCACCGCTCGCTGCAACTCGGCGACGCTGTCGTAACTGGCGGCGGCACGGGAAAAAGACGCCGCCACCTGGCGCTTGTCCGGCAAGCCGCCCGGCAGTAAAGGCAAGGACAAATCAGTCATCAACACACTCATGCAAAAAAGCCTGGATGGCCCCCGCAACACCGTGAGGGTCTTCCAGAAGAAACGCGTGACCAGCCTGTTCAATCAGGCCGATTTCAACATCGGGCAGCAGGGCCAGCAGATCGCCGGCAGCCTCGGCCGGCACCAGCCCATCCAGGCCGGCAAACAGATGTAACTGCGGCCCACGATAGGCCTGCAACGCGGCGCGGGTGTCGAGTTGGGCGAGCAGTTCAAGCCCGGGCATCAACACGCCGGACTGCGTATGCGGCGCACCACCAAGCAACAGACGCGACAACCCGCGCGGGTCTTCGGCGCCCTTGGCACATAACAGGCCGAAGCGTTTGAGGGTGACTTGGGAGTCGGCATGGCAACCGGCGAGAAACGCATCGAAGGTTTCGGCAGGCATCGCGCTTGGCCAGCCGTCATGGGCAACAAAACACGGGTTGCTCGCCAACGTCAGCAAACCGCAGCAGCGCTCACCGCGCCGCGCCGCCAGCTCGGACGCCAGCATGCCGCCCAGGGACCAGCCGCCCAGCCAGGCGTTGTCCGGCAGCGTGGCGTCAAGTTCGTCGAGCCAGTCATCGAGGTCGCTGGATTCGAGTGCCGGCAACGGCTCGACCTGCACCTGCAAGTGCTCGTCAAGGCCTTGCAAGGCGGCAGCCAAAGGCTCCAGCGGTGACACGCCGAGGCCCCAACCGGGCAGCAATATCAGTCGGTCACGCATGGTCGGGCTCCGTGGCGCCTAACAAGCGGAAACACTCTTCCAACGCATTTAACAATAGCTGCACCTGAGCTTCGCTGTGAGCCGCCGTCAACGTTACGCGTAAACGCGCACTGCCGGCCGGCACAGTGGGTGGGCGGATCGCGGTGACCATCAAGCCGCGCTCGCGCAACATCTGGGACAGGCGCATGGCCTTGGCGCTGTCGCCGATCAGGATCGGCTGGATCGGCGTGAAGCTGTCCATCAACGCCAGGCCGATCTGCTCGGCGCCCTGGCGGAACTGGCGGATCAAGGCATTGAGGTGCTCGCGCCGCCAGTGTTCGGTGCGCAGCAGCTCGAGGCTTTTCAGGGTGGCACAGGCCAGCGCCGGCGGTTGGCTGGTGGTGTAGATATAGGGCCGGGCGAATTGAATCAGGCTTTCGATCAACGCGTCACTGCCCGCCACGAATGCCCCGGCCGTGCCGAATGCTTTACCCAGGGTGCCGACCAGTACCGGCACGTCTTCCTGGCTCAGGCCAAAATGCTCGACAATCCCGCCGCCGTGCGCGCCCAACGGGCCGAAGCCATGGGCGTCATCCACCATCAACCAGGCACCTTTGGCCTTGGTAGCGCGAGCCAGCGCGGGCAGGTCCGCCAGGTCACCGTCCATGCTGAACACGCCGTCGGTGACCACCAGCGTATTGCCGGTCGCCTTCTCCAGGCGCTTGGCAAGGCTGTCGGCGTCGTTGTGCAGGTAACGGTTGAAGCGCGCACCGCTGAGCAAGCCGGCGTCCAGCAGCGAAGCGTGGTTGAGGCGGTCCTCCAATACCGTATCACCTTGTCCCACCAGCCCCGTGACCGCACCGAGGTTGGCCATGTAGCCGGTGGTGAAGAGCAAGGCGCGCGGGCGACCGGTGAGGTCGGCCAGGGCTTCTTCCAGTTCATGGTGAGGTGTGGCGTGGCCAACCACCAAGTGCGAAGCGCCGCCGCCCACGCCCCAACGGGACGCTCCGGCGCGCCAGGCTTCGATCACCTGAGGATGGTTGGCCAGGCCCAGGTAATCGTTATTGCAGAACGCCAGGAGCGGTTGGCCGTCGACCACCACGTCCGGGCCTTGGGGGCTGTCCAGCAGGGGGCGTTGACGGTAGAGGTGTTCGGCACGGCGAGCCGCGAGGCGCGCAGCGAGATCGAAAGACATGCAGCCCTCGGCTTGGCAGGTTCAACACGGTCAAAAATGTGGGAGGGCCGGCGCGACGATTCGACGTGCCCATGATCGTCGCGCCGCCCTCCCCACATCAGCAGCGCATTTCAATCAAACGGCGGCGTTATAGAACTGCTCGCTGCTCTTTTGCTCCACCAACGCCTGCTCGATCGCCGCCTGATGCACTTCATCAGCGTGCTCTTCGCGGGCTTCCGGCAGGATGCCCAGGCGCGAGAACAGTTGCATGTCCTTGTCGGCCTGCGGGTTGGCGGTGGTCAGCAGCTTGTCGCCGTAGAAGATCGAGTTGGCGCCGGCGAAAAACGCCAGGGCCTGCATCTGCTCGTTCATCGCCTCACGACCGGCCGACAGCCGTACATGCGACTGCGGCATCAGGATGCGTGCCACCGCGAGCATGCGGATGAAGTCGAACGGGTCGATGTCTTCGGCGTTTTCCAGCGGCGTACCGGCCACTTTTACCAGCATGTTGATCGGCACCGACTCCGGATGCTCCGGCAGGTTGGCCAGTTGGATCAACAGGTTGGCACGGTCATCAAGGGACTCCCCCATGCCGAGGATTCCGCCCGAGCAGATCTTCATCCCGGAATCACGCACATAGGCCAGGGTTTGCAGGCGTTCGCTATAGGTGCGGGTGGTGATGATCGAGCCGTAGAACTCAGGCGATGTATCGAGGTTGTGGTTGTAGTAGTCGAGGCCTGCCTGGGCCAGGGCTTGGGTCTGGTCCTGGTCGAGACGGCCGAGGGTCATGCAGGTTTCCAGGCCCATGGCCTTCACGCCTTTGACCATCTGCAGCACGTAGGGCATGTCTTTGGCCGACGGGTGCTTCCAGGCGGCCCCCATGCAGAAGCGAGTCGAACCGATGGCCTTGGCGCGGGCGGCTTCTTCGAGGACCTTTTGCACCTCCATCAGTTTTTCTTTTTCCAGGCCAGTGTTGTAGTGGCCCGACTGCGGACAATATTTGCAATCTTCCGGGCAGGCGCCGGTCTTGATCGACAGCAGGGTCGACACCTGCACGCGGTTGGCATCGAAATGCGCACGGTGCACGGTCTGCGCCTGGAACAACAGGTCATTGAACGGCTGCACGAACAGTGCTTTGACTTCGGCTACAGACCAATCGTGACGCAGGGTGGCAGAGGTGCTGGCGCTCATGGGCGATTCCTTGATTATGCTTTGGCAAGCGCTGTGGGAAGGGCAATACCCACAGGCACGACACGGATGCTCGGCATATTTAAGGAAGAATCATGCACTGTCAACCGGACCACAAACACAAGGTTTACATCTGGTCAAAAAACATACACAACTGTTTAATCTGCGATGAGGCTACCGAATCAAGGGATTGTGTGTGCAACGTCTGCGAAATCGAGCTGCCATGGCTGATGGAGCAGTGCAACGTGTGCGCGTTGCCACTGCCGATGGAGGGCCTGGTCTGCGGACAGTGCCAGAAACATCCGCCCGCGTTTAAACAGGTGGTTGCGCCCTGGGCCTATGGTTTTCCGGTCGACACCTTGATCAGTCGCTTCAAGCATCAATCACGATGGCCACTGGGTCATATGCTCGCGCGCCTGCTGGGACACCACCTGCAGCATCGTTTCGACAACGCTGAACTGACCCGCCCCGACTGCCTGCTGCCGGTGCCGCTGGCACGGAACCGCTTGCGCGAGCGCGGCTTCAACCAGGCGTTGATGCTGGCGCGCTGGCTCAGTGACGCCCTCGACCTTGCCTGTGACGAACACCTGTTATTGCGCCCCCATGAAACCGTGGCGCAACAAGCACTTGATGCCAAGGCCCGCAAGCGCAACCTGTTTCGCGCCTTTGCCTTGGCCGCTGGCGCCCAGGTGCAGGGCCGGCATTTTGCGCTGGTGGACGACGTACTGACGACCGGCGCTACCGCTGACAGCCTCGCACAATTGTTGATGGACGCCGGTGCACGCCAGGTCGACGTGTATTGCCTGGCCCGAACGCCGAGACCGGGTACGTAACTTGACTCCCAAGCGCCGCGGCGGCAACGTCCGCTCATTCCATCGAAGCGTGTGCCCATGTCCCTACCCACCCTGCTCAGCCAACACATCGTCCGCCGCCCCCAGCGCATTGCCTTGCTGGCGCATATCGCCGAGCAAGGCTCAATCACCCGTGCAGCCAAGAGCGCCGGCTTGAGCTACAAGGCCGCCTGGGACGCCATCGATGAACTGAACAACCTGGCGCAAAAGCCGCTGGTGGAACGCAACGTCGGCGGCAAAGGCGGCGGGGGTGCCAGGTTGACGGCCGAAGGTGAGCGCGTATTGCGCCTCTACCAACGCTTGCAGGTGCTGCAGGCCGAAGTGCTCGGCTCCGATGAAGATGCCAGCGACTTCAACCTGTTGGGGCGCTTGATGTTGCGCACCAGTGCACGTAACCAGTTGCATGGCCAGGTGATCGCCATTGAACAGCATGGCCGCAACGACTCAATTCGCCTGCAACTGGCCGGGGGCTTGAGTCTCGACGCGCAAATCACTCACGACAGCACGCTGCGGCTGGAACTTGAGGTAGGTGTGGAAGTGGTCGCGCTGATCAAGGCCGGTTGGCTGGAAGTGCTCGCTGTCGGGCAAGCTGCAACACCTGGACACAATTGTATGAGCGGTATTATCGACACGATTCTCGACGCCGATGACGGCCCCAGCGAAGTGCGCATCACCTTGTCTAACGGCTTTGTGTTATGCGCCCTGGCGCAGCCTGCCGCGCTCAAAGCGTTGGGCGCCGGAGAGCGCCAGCCGATCCAGGTGCAATTCGCCCCGAACAATGTACTGCTCGGCACGCCGGTATAACTCGCCCGCGCCTTCAAACTGCAACAAATTCGTCACGAGGGCTCCTTAAGGTGTCTGCAAAAACCGCAGAGGGAGCCTGAAATGAGCCTATTAGAAGAAAACCAAGCCACCGACCTAGAACAGATGGTCGGCCTCACCCGCCGCCGCTTCATCGGTGCCGGTGCCCTCTGCGGTGCCGCGATGTTCCTGGGCGGCAACCTGCTCAGCCGCAGCGCCCTGGCCGTCAACGCCACCACGGCCAGCCCGCTGCTGGGGTTTACCGGCATCGCCGCCGCCAGCAGCGATGCCATCACCTTGCCGCCGGGCTACAGCGCTTCGGTGCTGATCAGCTGGGGCCAGCCGTTGCACAAGAACGCCCCGGCTTTCGATCCGTCCGGCAACGGTACAGCCAAAGCCCAGGAGCAACAGTTCGGTGACAACAATGATGGCATGAGCCTGTTCGCCTTTCCCGGCGACAACAACCGTGCGCTCATGGCGATCAACAACGAGTACACCAACTATCGCTACCTCTACGCCCATGGCGGCGCGCCGCAATCGGCCGAAGATGTGCGCAAGGCCCAGGCCAGCGAAGGCGTGTCGGTCATCGAAGTGCAGCGCAAAGGCGACACCTGGCAGTTCGTCCAGGACTCGCGCTATAACCGGCGCATCCACGGCAACTCGCCCATTCGCCTGAGCGGCCCGGCGGCGGGTCATGCCTGGCTGAAAACCAGTGCCGACAAGTCCGGTAAAAAAGCCCTCGGCACCTTCCAGAACTGCGCCAACGGCAAGACACCGTGGGGCACTTACCTGACGTGCGAAGAAAACTTCACCGACTGCTTCGGCAGCAGCAACCCACAACAAAACTTCGACGCCGGGCAAAAGCGCTATGGCGTGACAGCGGCCAGCAGAGACATCAACTGGCATCAGCATAACCCGCGCTTCGACATGGCCAAGAACCCCAATGAGCTCAACCGTCACGGCTGGGTGGTGGAAATCGACCCGTTCGACCCGCAATCCACTCCCGTCAAGCGCACTGCCCTGGGCCGTTTCAAACACGAGAACGCGGCGCTGGCGGAAACCCGCGACGGCCGCGCGGTGGTGTACATGGGCGACGATGAGCGCGGCGAGTTCATTTATAAATTCGTCAGCCGTGACCCGATCAACCACCACAACCCCAAGGCCAACAAAAACCTGCTCGACCACGGCACCTTGTATGTGGCGATCTTCGACGCGGGCGATGGCAACGCCGACCACCCCAAGGGCAAGGGCCAATGGGTCGAGCTGACCCATGGCAAAAACGGTATTGATGCCGGCAGCGGTTTCGCCAGCCAGGCCGAGGTACTGATCCATGCACGCCTGGCCGCCAGTGTGGTGAAAGCAACCCGCATGGACCGCCCGGAGTGGATCGTGGTCAGCCCCACCGACGGCCAGGTCTATTGCACGCTCACCAACAATGCCAAGCGTGGTGAAGACGGCCAGCCGGTGGGCGGGCCGAACCCACGGGAGAAAAACGTCTACGGCCAGATCCTGCGCTGGAAAGCCGATAAGGATAACCACGGCGCCAGTGAATTCACCTGGGACCTGTTTGTGGTCGCCGGCAACCCAGGCGTACACGCCGGTACGCCAAAAGGCGGCTCCTCCAACATCAACCCACAAAACATGTTCAACAGCCCTGACGGCCTCGGTTTCGACAAGGCCGGCCGCCTGTGGATCCTGACCGATGGCGACTACAGCAACGCGGGCGACTTCGCGGGCATGGGGAATAACCAGATGCTGTGTGCCGATCCGGCCACCGGAGAAATCCGCCGTTTCATGGTCGGGCCGGTAGCGTGTGAAGTGACGGGGATCAGCTTCTCGCCAGACCAGAAGACGCTGTTTGTGGGCATCCAGCATCCGGGCGAAACCGGCGGTTCGACCTGGCCGGAACACCTGCCGAATGGCAAGCCAAGGTCTTCGGTGATGGCAATTCGACGGGATGACGGCGGCATCATCGGCGCCTGATAAAATGCCATCGGAACAAGCCCCCTCCAACTGTGGGAAAGGGCTTGTTCCCGATAGCGATAGCACAGGCGCCCCTATCTCAAGCCTGGTGCGTTACCATACCCGGCCGGACGCGGCGCCCTGCTGCGCGCAGGAGTTCGCATGGCCCATCCGTTTGAAACACTCACCCCTGACCTGGTTCTTGACGCCGTCGAAAGCATCGGTTTCCTCAGCGATGCTCGCGTAATGGCACTCAACAGCTACGAAAACCGCGTCTACCAGGTGGGTATCGAAGGCTCCGAGCCGCTGATCGCCAAGTTCTACCGACCACAGCGCTGGACCAACGAAGCGATTCTCGAAGAACACCGCTTCACCTTCGAACTGGCCGAGTGCGAAGTGCCGGTGGTAGCCCCGCTGATCCACAACGGCGAAAGCCTGTTCGAACACCAGGGCTTCCGCTTCACGCTGTTCCCTCGTCGTGGCGGCCGGGCGCCGGAGCCAGGCAATCTCGACCAACTTTATCGCCTTGGGCAACTGCTCGGCCGTTTGCACGCGGTGGGCGCCACCCGTCCGTTCGAACACCGTGAGGCGCTAGGGGTGAAGAACTTCGGCCAGGACTCCCTCAACACCCTGCTTGAAGGCAATTTCATTCCCAAGAGCCTGCTGCCGGCCTACGAGTCCGTGGCCCGCGACCTGCTCAAGCGTGTGGAAGAGGTGTACAAGGCCACACCGCACACGAACATCCGCATGCACGGCGATTGCCACCCCGGCAACATGATGTGCCGCGATGAGATGTTCCACATCGTCGACCTGGATGACTGTCGCATGGGCCCAGCAGTGCAAGACCTGTGGATGATGCTCGCCGGTGATCGCCATGAATGCCTGGGCCAGCTGTCGGAACTGATGGACGGCTACCAAGAATTCCACGACTTCGACCCACGGGAACTGGCCCTGATCGAACCCCTGCGCGCCCTGCGCCTGATGCATTACAGCGCCTGGCTCGCGCGACGCTGGGATGACCCGGCGTTCCCCCGCAGCTTCCCCTGGTTTGGCAACGAACGGTATTGGGGCGATCAGGTGCTGGCGTTGCGCGAACAACTGGCCGCCCTCAACGAAGAACCCTTGAAGCTGTTCTGACCACTTTATGGGAGGGGCAAGCCCCTCACATGAAGCAAGGCCAATCCCATCAGCTGACAAATATCCTTACAATCACGCCTTTGTCAGTTGCCTAAGCAAGGATTTTGCAATGCAAGCCGCCAACCCCCGCAAGGGGTACATCCTGGGCCTGAGCGCCTATGTCATCTGGGGTCTGTTTCCGCTCTACTTCAAAGCCATCGCCAGCGTACCCGCCGCCGAAATCATCGTGCACCGCGTGTTGTGGTCGGCGCTGTTCGGCGGCTTGCTGTTGATGGTGTGGAAACACCCGGGCTGGTTCCGCGAGCTGCGTGACAATCCCAAGCGACTGGCCATCCTGGCACTCAGTGGTTCATTGATTGCAGCCAATTGGCTGACCTATGTGTGGTCGGTGAACAGCGGACGCATGCTGGAAGCGAGCCTGGGTTACTACATCAACCCGCTGGTGAATGTACTGTTGGGCATGCTGATCCTCGGCGAGCGCCTGCGCCGCCTGCAATGGGTCGCCGTCGGGCTGGCGGCGGCGGGTGTGGCGCAACAGGTATGGCAGGTGGGCAGTTTGCCGTGGGTGTCGCTGGCGCTGGCGCTGACCTTTGGCTTCTACGGGCTGATCCGCAAACAGGCACCTGTCAAAGCGTTGCCCGGGCTGGTGGTGGAGACGTGGATGCTGGTGCCGATCGCCATCGCATGGCTGCTGTTCAACCCTTCGGCCCACAGTGCTCAGCTTGAGTTCTGGGGCACTTCCGAAGCCTGGTGGCTGGTAGCCGCCGGCCCGGTGACGCTGATCCCGCTGGTATGTTTCAACGCTGCCGCAAGGCATTTGCCCTACACCGCACTGGGCTTTTTACAGTACGTGGCACCCACACTGGTGCTGCTGGAAGCCGTGCTGCTGTTCGGCGAACACCTGGCACCCAGCACCCTGATTGCCTTCGCCTTTATCTGGGCGGGGCTGGTGGTGTACAGCCTGGATGCCTGGATGAGCGTGCGCAAACGCTGATCAAATAACGTACAAATCCCTGCAAGCCACAGTGCACGTGGCTTGCAGGCATCCACCCCAAGGTTATCCACAAGCTGATCCCCGCCATTTGTGCACAAGCCCTTGAAACTGCTCGTTTTTTGCTCAAGTAGCGGAGAAGCACGGCCAGCGCGGCCTGGCCTCGAGTCTCTACAGGTTATCCACAGGCCCATGCAAGATTTCCATGCATAACCTTGTGGGTGGATCATTCCTCGTTGTGCAGTTCCACCATCAAGTCATCCGCCAAGGTTTCCAACGACTCCTGCAACGTGTCCAGGGACAATGTCGACGGCACCTGCAATAACGCCTCGGCAGTGAACAATGGGTCGCCGCTCATGGGGGCCGGGCGTACATCCGTGCTCAGGCTCTCCAGGTTCACGCCCTGCTTACTCAACAACGCCGTGATCTCGCGCACAATGCCCGAGCGATCATTACCCACCAACGTCATCACGATCGACTTGGATGTAGAGGCCTGCCCGCTGCTGCCCTCCCCCACCAGCACGCGAATGCCGTGTGTGGATAAGTCGTCCAGCGCATTCACCAGGTTCTGACGATTCTCAGCAGGCACACTGACCCGCAGGATGCCGGCGAATTGCCCGGCCATATGCGCCATTCGGCTTTCCTGCCAGCTGCCACCGTGGGTGGCGATGTTATGCGCGATGCGTTCAACGACGCCGGGTTTGTCGGCGGCGATAATTGTGAGTACAAGATGGTCCATGGCGAAGCCCTCTGGAATTCAACCTACAAGGTGGACGCAGGCGCCCTCGAAAACAAATCGTGTACCATTTTTATATTTATCTGGAACAATCCAATAGTTTTTTGAGAACATCTCATTCTCCGCTGTGACCGTACGACCAAAGTGGGTCGCTAAACGACGTATTTAGTCTAATTTTCACAACCGCAAGTCATCATGTAGTATGCAAACCTGTGCACTACATAATGAAAATCTGAAAAAGCGCATAAGCTCCGCAGAGTGAGGCAAGCAATGACTGAACACGTTCAAGTCGGTGGCCTGCAGGTCGCCAAAGTCCTGTTCGACTTCGTGAACAACGAAGCCATTCCCGGTACCGGCATCACTGCCGACCAGTTCTGGGCCGGCGCCGACAAGGTTATCCATGACCTGGCACCGAAGAACAAAGCCCTACTCGCCAAACGCGACGATTTCCAAGCGCGGATCGATACCTGGCACCAGACCCATGCCGGCCAGGCCCACGACCCGGTGGCTTACAAAGCCTTCCTGCAAGACATCGGATACCTGCTGCCAGAAGCCGCAGATTTCCAGGCCACGACCCAAAACGTCGATGACGAAATCGCGCGCATGGCCGGCCCACAGCTGGTCGTGCCGGTGATGAACGCCCGCTTTGCCCTCAACGCCTCCAATGCGCGTTGGGGCTCGCTGTATGACGCGCTGTATGGCACCGACGCCATCAGCGAAGCCAATGGCGCCGAGAAGGGCCAGGGCTACAACAAAGTACGGGGCGACAAGGTAATTGCCTTCGCTCGCGCCTTCCTCGACGAAGCCGCACCGCTCTCGGCGGGCAGCCACGTCGACTCCACCGGCTACAAGATCGTCGATGGCAAGCTGATCGTCAGCCTCAAGGGCGGCAGCAACAGCGGCCTGCGCGACGACTCGCAACTGATCGGCTTCCAGGGCGACAGCGCCCAGCCGATTGCCGTGCTGCTCAAGCATAACGGCCTGCACTTCGAGATCCAGATCGACGCCAGCACGCCAGTCGGCCAGACCGACGCCGCCGGCGTCAAAGACGTGCTGATGGAAGCGGCGCTGACCACCATCATGGACTGCGAAGACTCCGTCGCCGCCGTCGATGCCGATGACAAAGTGGTGATCTACCGCAACTGGCTCGGCCTGATGAAAGGCGACCTGGCCGAAGAAGTGGCCAAGGGCGGCAAGACCTTCACCCGCACCATGAACGCTGACCGCGTTTATACCGGTGTAGATGGCCAGGACGTAACCCTGCACGGCCGTTCGCTGCTGTTCGTGCGCAACGTCGGCCACCTGATGACCATCGACGCGATTCTCGACAAAGCCGGCAATGAAGTGCCGGAAGGCATCCTCGACGGGCTGATCACCAGCCTGGCGGCGATCCACAGCCTCAACGGCAACAGCAGTCGCAAGAACAGCCGCACCGGTTCCGTATACATCGTGAAACCGAAGATGCACGGCCCGGAAGAAGCCGCGTTTACCAACGAGCTGTTTGGCCGCATCGAAGAGGTGCTGAACCTGCCGCGCAACACCCTCAAAGTCGGGATCATGGACGAGGAGCGCCGCACCACGGTCAACCTCAAAGCCTGCATCAAGGCGGCCAGCGAGCGCGTGGTGTTCATCAACACCGGCTTCCTAGACCGTACCGGCGATGAAATCCACACCTCCATGGAAGCCGGCGCGATGGTGCGCAAGGCGGCCATGAAGGCGGAAAAATGGATTGGCGCTTATGAAAACTGGAACGTCGATATCGGCCTGAGCACCGGCCTGCAAGGTCGTGCGCAGATCGGTAAAGGCATGTGGGCCATGCCCGACCTGATGGCGGCAATGCTCGAACAGAAAATCGCCCATCCACTGGCAGGCGCCAACACCGCCTGGGTGCCGTCGCCTACCGCGGCAGCACTGCACGCCCTGCACTACCACAAAGTTGATGTGTTCGCGCGTCAGGCCGAACTGGCCAAACGCGAGCGCGCTTCGGTGGACGATATCCTGACCATTCCTCTGGCGACCAACACCGACTGGTCTGACGAAGAGATCCGCAACGAACTGGACAACAACGCCCAGGGCATCCTGGGTTATGTGGTCCGCTGGATCGACCAGGGTGTTGGCTGTTCGAAAGTGCCGGACATCAACGATGTGGGCCTGATGGAAGACCGCGCCACCCTGCGTATCTCCAGCCAGCACATCGCCAACTGGTTGCGCCATGGCATCGTCACTGAAGCCCAGGTGCTGGAAAGCCTCAAGCGCATGGCGCCGGTGGTGGACCGTCAGAACGCCGGGGATGCGCTGTACCGCCCACTGGCGCCGGATTTCGACAGCAACATCGCGTTCCAGGCAGCGGTGGAGTTAGTGATTGAAGGCACCAAGCAGCCGAATGGATATACCGAGCCGGTATTGCACCGTCGGCGTCGGGAGTTCAAGGCTAAAAACGGGCTTTAAATACCCGTGAAAACCAAAGAAGCCCTGTCTCGAAAGAACAGGGCTTCTTTGTGTGGCAAAGGTTAATTTGAAGTACATCTGAACGTACCGTTGAGCGCCACTTTCTTGTCCCCGGACTCCAAGCGCACGTTCAATAGAATGCCCCTGTGCGTAAATTCTGTTCCAAATGGACGCTCGACCTCCAACAGGATTTCCCCTGCTGTCGCTTCATAAAAAAGCGTCCCATCGGGGTCCGTGTAGGTGATACGTCTGAACCCGGCGACGGGAAAGGTATGCAAGCCTGCGGGCACATCGTGACCATAATCGGTTTGTATGCGTTCAGGCCACTCTCCCAGGATACCGGTCCAGGACAAGTACCCGATCGTCTCTCCTGTTGTAAAGAAACGCGCGGTATTGTCACGTAATACCAAGATCTGGGCGTCTCCCGATACCATCCTGGCTTTAGCCGCCTGAAGTGCATCTTCGTCCACTTCAAAATAAGACTTGCTCATAAAAATAACTCCTGTTCATGGGTTTAATGAGGTGGCCGTCATGACCGCCCCTCAGACCACTAAACAGCAGTTACGCAGGCACGCCTACTGTCATAAATGACAGTAGGATCATCAAGCCGATAACCGGTATTACTGCACCATCCCCAACTCCCGCTTCACCAACTTCGCCAGCTTCACGCTATCAATCGGCTTGAGCAGGAAGTCCACCACGCTCAAATGCATGGCATCGATCACATCGGGGGCTTCAGCGTCCCCCGACATGATGATGATGGGCAACGCCGCCCGGGAGGATTCGCGTACCTGACGGATCAGTTCCAGGCCATTGCTAGGTGCCATGCGCAAGTCGGTGATCAACAAACCGATGGAGCTGTTGGTGTTGAGCAAATCCCATGCTGCCTCGCCACTCTCCGCGGTCAAGCAGCGAATACCATTCAGACCCAGAATTTCCGCCAGCAACTCACGCGCGTCTTTGTCGTCGTCAACAATCAGCACACGTTGTGGCGGTAAATCAGGTTCCAGCATCACGGCGCTCAGCGCCTCACGCTCGGCATCGCTCAGAATATCGTGGTCGGTCATACATCTCTCAGCAGTTCTCATCATCTCCCAGCACACTCGTCAGACATCTGCTGAGGGGAGAACAATGTGCACTTCGTCGGAAAGTTTGCCTAGTGGGTGTTCTACGGGTTTTGCACGATAGCTTGTAAGGTTTTTCCCTAGTCATGAATCGTTTAGCCGCTACCTAGACTTACGTCCAATGGGCACCCGCGGCACGGGAGTTGACCATGAAGGACGATAACGACAAAAAACTGCGGTCACTGTTATGAGTAAAGCTGATGCTTTCACGCAGGCGGGAAAAACCGCCGTGTTGCAGAACATCCACGGCACCCTGCAATTCCTGCAACGCTTTCCCCCGTTCAACCAGATGGAAAATGCCCACCTGGCATTTTTGGTTGAACAATGCCAATTGCGCTTCTATGCCCCCGGCGACAGCATCCTGAAACCGTCAGGCGGCCCGGTTGAACACTTTTATATCGTCAAGCAGGGTCGCGTCGTGGGCGAGCGACCGGACAGCACCGAAACCACCTTCGAAATCACCACCGGCGAGTGCTTCCCCCTCGCCGCCCTGCTCGGTGAACGGGCCACACGTACCGAACACAAGGCCGCCGAAGACACCTTCTGCCTGCAACTGAACAAACCGGCCTTTATCAAGCTGTTCGCGCTTTCCAGCCCGTTTCGCGACTTTTCCCTGCGCGGGGTCAGCAGCCTGCTGGATCAGGTCAATCAACAAGTCCAGCAAAAAGCCGTGGAAACCCTCGGCACTCAATATTCGCTGAACACCCGTCTTGGTGAGTTGGCTATGCGCCACCCGGTCACCTGCTCTCCGTACACGCCGCTGCGCGAGGCGGTGACGCTGATGCACGAGCAGCAAGTGGGCAGCATCGTGATCGTGGATGAACATAAAGCGCCCCTGGGGATTTTCACCCTGCGCGACTTGCGCCAGGTGGTGGCCGACGGCACGAGCGATTTCAACCGGGCCATAGAAGGCCATATGACCCAGGCGCCGTTCTTCCTGAGCCCGGACCACAGCGCCTTTGACGCCGCCATCGCCATGACCGAACGGCACATCGCCCATGTGTGCCTGGTCAAAGACCAGCGCCTGTGTGGCGTGGTGTCCGAGCGAGATCTGTTTTCCCTGCAACGGGTCGATCTGGTGCACCTGGCGCGCACCATCCGCAATGCGCCCCGCGTGGAAAACCTGGTGGCGCTTCGCGGCGAGATCGGCCAGTTGGTCGAGCGCATGCTGGCCCACGGCGCCTCTTCTACCCAGATCACCCACATCATTACCTTACTCAACGATCACACCGTGTGCCGGGTGATCGAACTGACGCTTGCCGAAAAAGGCGACCCGGGCGTGCCATTCAGTTGGTTGTGTTTCGGCAGCGAAGGTCGCCGTGAACAGACACTGTTCACCGACCAGGACAACGGTATTTTGTTCGAGGCCAGGGACGCCGCCGAAGCCGCATCGATCCGGGCGCGGTTGTTGCCCTTGGCACAGCAGATCAACCAGAGCCTGGCGTTGTGCGGCTTCAGCCTGTGCAAGGGCAATATCATGGCCGGCAACCCGGAACTGTGCCTGTCACGGGCCGAATGGGCGCGGCGCTTCGCAGCGTTCATACGCGAGGCGACGCCGGAGAATCTGCTGGGGTCGAGTATCTATTTCGACCTGCGGGTGGTGTGGGGCGATGAGCGCGGTTGCGAACAACTGCGCCAGGGCATTCTGGATCAGGTTGCGGATAACCGGCTGTTCCAACGCATGCTGGCCGAGAACGCCCTGCGCCAGCGTCCGCCAGTCGGGCGTTTCCGAGAGTTTGTGCTGACGCGCAAAGGCGGCGAAAAAGCCACGCTCGATCTCAAGGTGCAAGGCCTGACCCCCTTTGTCGATGGCGCGCGCCTGTTGGCCCTGGCCAATGGTATTCACGCCAATAACACCCTGGAGCGTCTGCGCCAACTGGTGCTCAAGGACGTCATCGAAGCGCTTGACGGCGCCGCCTATGAAGAGGCGTATCACTTTATCCAGCAAACCCGCATGCAGCAGCACCAGTTGCAAACCCGCGAGAACCTGCCGTACTCCAACCGCGTCGACCCCGACAGCCTCAACCACCTGGACCGGCGCATCCTGCGTGAATCTCTGCGTCAGGCTCAACGCCTGCAAAGCAGCCTGACCGTGCGGTACCAGCTGTGAACTGGCTCGGTTGGCTACGCCCGAAAAAACCCGGGCTCGACGCGGCACAACAGCAGCGCCTGGAGCAACTGCCCAAAGCCGTGGTACTGGGCGACGGCCCCCTGCGCAGCCAGCGTTGGGTGGTGGTGGACCTGGAAACCAGCGGCCTGAACCTCAACCGTGACCAGGTACTGTCGATCGGCGCCGTGGTGATTGAGGACGGCGCGGTGGACTTCTCGCAGCTGTTCGAGCGCACCCTGCAACGCACCGCGACCAAACTCAGCCCCAGCGTGCTGATCCACGGCCTGGGGCCTAGCGCGATCGCCGCCGGCAGCGACCCCGTCGACGCGTTGCTGGACTTTATGGCGTTCGTCGGCGACAGCCCCCTGCTGGCTTTCCACGCCCCCTTCGATCAACACATGCTGTGCCGGGCGCTCAAGGACAGCCTGGGCTATCGCCTGGCCCATCCGTTTCTCGACGTCGCCGACATTGCCCCGCTGCTATGCCCCGACGCAAATATTCGCGAAGCCGGGCTCGATGACTGGATCAACCACTTCCACCTGCAAGTGGGCGAGCGCCATCACGCCAGCGCCGATGCATTGGCCACGGCGGAGCTGATGCTTATTCTGTTCAGCCGCGCACGCCAGCAACAAATCGACTCACCGCAGCAGCTGCAAGAACGCTTGAGCCAATGGAAACGGCGTAAACAAGCGCCATCGTTTTAATAGCACCGCCCGACGGACGCCAATTGCACCTGCCCGACGTCTCTGACACAATCGCGAATAATTCTCGTTAGTTTAAACTTCTTGTTTATTCGGTGATGCCTTGTCGTCGGTCCCAAACCCACATAGTGAGCTGGTTGGCGCGTTGTATCGCGACCATCGTGGCTGGCTGTTGGCGTGGTTGCGACGCAACGTGGCCTGCCCGAGCCGCGCCGAAGACCTCAGCCAGGACACGTTCATACGCCTGCTGGGGCGTGACGAGTTGCGCGAACCCCGTGAGCCACGGGCGTTTCTGGTGGCAATCGCCAAAGGTTTGCTGTTCGACTACTTCCGTCGCGCGGCGCTGGAACAGGCCTATCTCAACGAACTGATGCTGATCCCGGAAAGCGAACACCCTTCGCCGGAAGAGCAGCACATGATCCTCGAAGACCTCAAAGCCATCGACCGCCTGCTCGGCAAGCTGTCGAGCAAGGCCCGCGCCGCCTTCCTCTATAGCCGCCTCGACGGCCTGGGCCACGCAGAAATCGCCCGGCGCCTCGGGGTGTCGGTGCCCCGCGTGCGCCAGTACTTGGCCCAGGGCATTCGCCAGTGCTACATCGCACTGTATGGCGAGCCGCTGTGACAGGTTCCCGAGCGGTTTCGGCCCGCGTGCTGGATGCGGCGATCGCCTGGCAACTGTCCCTCGATTCCGGTGACGGCAGTGCGGTGGAGCAGGAGGAATTTGCCAAGTGGCTGGCCAGCGATGAAGAACATGCGCGGGCCTGGCGCCAGTTGGGCATGCTCGACCAGCGTTTCAGCGTGGCGTCGGGCCCGGCGCGGGCGGCGTTGTTGCAGTCGCGTGAAGGTATTCGCCAGCGCATGCGCAAGCTGGGCAGCGGCCTCGCCAGTATCGCGCTGGTGTGCGGCCTGGCGTTGCTGGCCGGTGAGCGCTACGTGCCCATCCACTATTGGTTGGCCGACCAACGTACCGCCACCGGCGAGCAGCGCACGCTGAAATTGGCGGACGGCACGCAGATCAACCTCAACACCCACAGTGCCATAGACGTACGTTTCGATGAAAAACGCCGGCTGATCGTGTTGCAGGAAGGCGAGATCCTGATCGAGACGGGGCACAACGATGGCCGGCCATTCTACGTGCAAACCCGCGACGGCAGCCTGCGCGCACTGGGCACGCGGTTTATCGTCAGGCGCGAAGACCGCGCTACGCGCCTGAGCGTGTTGCAGTCTGCCGTGGCTGCCCAGCCCGAGGCGCTGCACCAGGAACAGATCTTCAAAGAGGGCCAGCAAGTGCTGATGCACAGCGATGGCCTCGGCCCGCTGCTTGCCGTCCCCCCTGCCAGCGACGCCTGGACCCGCGGCATGCTGGTGGTGGAAAACGCCCGCCTGAGCGATGTGGTCGACGAGTTGAGCCGTTACCGCACCGGCCACCTGGGTGTGGATAAAGACGTGGCCGACCTGCGCATCACCGGCAGCTTCCCGCTGCACGACACCACCCTGGCGCTCAATGCGCTGTTGCCCACGTTGCCGGTGCGAATTGAGCAGCGCACACCGTGGTGGGTGACGGTGAGAAGTAAGCCTTAAGTTCGGCAGTGACTGGGCTTGCTCCCGATAAAACGCTGAAGCCCCCCTCAAAGCGCTCGATGCAAAAATATTTTCATCCTGCCCTATCACTTTTCGAATCTCGCTCGGCACCTAGGCAATTGAGAAATATTTCCATTCAGGAGCCGAACTATGTCCCGCACGCTAGACACCTTGTTGCGCCCCAGCCTGTTAGCCATGGCCATCGCCCTCAGCGCCCCGCTGGCCAGCACCACGCTGATCGCCGCCGAGCAAACGTCCAGCGTTCGCGCCTACAACCTGCCGGCCGCGCCGTTGGCCACGACCCTGAACCAGATCGCCAGCCAGGCGGGCCTGGCGCTGGCTCTCAACCCGACGCTGGCGTCGGGCAAGACCTCGGCGCCGGTCAAAGGCCAGTTCGATGCACAGGGCGCGTTGCGTGAGGCGTTGCGTGGCACCGGGTTGCAGCTGGAGCAAAGCAGCGCGGGGACATTTACGTTGGTACCGGTTCCGGAAGGCGTCGTGGCGTTGCCGCAGACCAGCATCATCGCGCAAGGCGACACCGAAAGTGCATGGGGGCCCGTGACAGGCTATCTGGCGACGCGTACCGCCGCCGGTACCAAGACCGATACCGCACTGGTCGAAGCCCCGCGCTCGATCTCCGTGGCTACCCGCGAGCAGATGCAGGATCGCAACGTCCAGAACCTGGATGACGCCGTCAAGTACATGCCCGGCATCGTGTCCGCCAGCTACGGCAGCGACACCCGTTATGACTGGATGCGCGTACGCGGTTTCGAACCCACCCAATTCCTCGACGGCCTGCCATTGCCGCGTGGCGTCTACGCCAACCCGAAAGCCGAAACCTGGAACCTCGACCGCCTCGCACTGCTGCGCGGTCCGGCGTCATCGGTGTATGGCCAAACCCCGCCGGGCGGCCTGTTGGACATGGTCAGCCGCCGCCCCAGTGCGGAGTCGAGCAACGCCATCCAAGTGCAATACGGCAGCGACAACTACCGCCAGATCAACTTCGCCAGCACCGGCAAGACCGATGATGAAGGCCAGTTCCTCTATGGCCTCAGCGGCGTGGTGCGCGATGCCGGCACCCAGGTCGACCATATCGACAACCAGCGCTACAACATTGCGCCAAGCCTGACCTGGAACATCGACAGCGACACCAAGCTGACCTTGCTCTCGCAGTTCACCCGCGACGATACCGGCGCCACCAGCCAGTTTCTGCCGATCGTAGGCACCAAGATCAAATCGCCGCTGGGGGACGTGTCACATCACAAGAACCTGGGCGACCCGGACTACGAATTCTACGACCGCACTTACTACGCGCTGGGCTATGCGTTCGAGCACCGCTTCAACGATACCTGGCAGTTCAAGCAGAACCTGCGTTACACCAAGTCGGAATTGGCGTTCCAGCAATTGACCGTGGGTGCCTTTAGCTATTTCCCGGTTGATGCCGCTGGCAATATCGGCCGTACCTCAACCAACGTTGACGAGAACATCGGCCAATTCGCGGTCGACAACAACTTCCAGGCCGATTTCGCCACAGGCGACGTCACCCACACCCTGCTGCTCGGCCTGGACCATCAACGTACCGACACGTCCTATCTGTCGATTTATGGCTCCGCCGGGACCGTCAACATCTTCAACCCGGTCAACACCCAACCGGTGGAACGCCCTGCGCGCTCAACGGCGTACTACGACTACAACCAGAAAACCGTCCAGACAGGCCTTTACGTGCAAGACCAGATGGCCCTCGACAAATGGCGCCTGACCCTCGGCGGGCGTGAAGATTGGGTGCACCAAGGCACCACCTATTTCAACAAGAACGATGCGACCAATACCGACCGCAGCAAAAACTTCAGCGGTAACGCGGCGCTGAGCTATGTGTTCGACTCAGGCTTTGTGCCTTACCTGTCATACGCCGAATCCTTCCAACCGGCGAGCAACGCCAGCGTCGACCCACTGCAGTCGTACAAACCCACGGAAGGTAAGCAATGGGAGCTGGGGATCAAGTATCAGCCTCCGGGCTCCAACACCTTATTGAGCGCCGCAGTCTACGACCTGACCCAGAAAAACGTGCTGGTCGCCAGCACCGGGGCCGGTGGCCAATCGGTCACAGACCAGACCGGCGAGGTGAAAGTCAAAGGCCTGGAGCTGGAAGCCGTGTCTGACGTCACCGAGAACCTCAAAGTGATCGCCGCGTACACCTTGGCCAAATCCGAAGTACAGAAGGGCAACTTCAAAGGCAACCGCCTGCAACTGATGCCAAACCAGCAAGCCTCCCTGTGGACCGACTACACCTGGCACACCGGCGTGCTCGACGGTTTCGGCGTCGGCTTGGGTGCCCGCTACACCGGCAACACTTACGGCGACCAGGCCAATACCTGGCTGGGCAAGGCCAACGCCTACACCGTGTTCGACGGCACCGTGCATTACGACTTGGGCCGCCTGGACAACAGCCTCAAAGGCGCCTCGCTGAAATTGAACGCCACCAACCTGTTCAACAAGGACTACATCTCCACCTGTGACGCCTCCTACTGCTACTTCGGCGACCAACGCAGCGTCGTCGCCAGTGCCACCTACCAATGGTAATCGGCTGAGTTAACCACCAGGCCGTCCTTCGGGGCGGCTTGGGCGTGTCTGAAGGCTAGAAAATGAAAAGCAAAACCATCCGCCGCTGGTCCTTCATCCACACCTGGACCAGCCTGATCTGCACGGTATTCCTGTTGCTGCTCGCCCTCACCGGCCTGCCGCTGGTGTTTCACCATGAGATAGACCACCTGCTGGGCAACGAGCCCACACTGGCGCAGCTGCCTGCCGATACGCCCCAACTGAATCTGCAGCAACTGGTGGCGAAGGCCCAGGCCCATCGCCCCGGCGAAGCCATGCAATACCTGGCATGGGACGAAGACGACAAGAACGGCGTGATTGCGATCATGGCCGCCACCGCCGGCACCGAGCCCAATTCGTCCCACACCTTCATGCTCGACGCCCGCACCGGTGAAGCCGTGGAAACCCCGGCGGCCAACGGCGGGCTGACGTTGTTCCTGCTGCGCCTGCATGTGGACATGTTCGCCGGCCTGCCGGGCAAGTTGCTCTTGGCATTCATGGGCGTGCTGTTTGTGCTGGCGATTGTCTCAGGCACGGTGTTGTACCTGCCGTTCATGCGCCGCTTGAAGTTCGCCACCGTGCGCAACGACAAGTCCACCCGCCTGCGCTGGCTGGACCTGCATAACCTGATCGGCGTGGTCACCCTGACCTGGGCGCTGGTGGTGGGCGTGACCGGTGTGATCAGCGCCTGCGCCGATCTGATCATCGCCGCCTGGCGCCAGGACAGCCTCAGCGCGATGATCGAACCTTACAAAAACGCCCCGCCGTTGACCCAACGTGCGCCGGCCACGGAGCTGCTGGCGATTGCCGCCAAGGCCGCGCCCGGCATGGAACCGGACTTCATCGCTTTCCCCGGCACACGCTTTTCCAGCGAGCACCATTACGCGGTGTTCATGAAAGGCAGCACACACCTGACGTCCCACCTGCTCACGCCGGTGCTGATCGACGCCAGCACCCTGGCCGTCACCGCCATTGCCGAACGGCCGTGGTACATGGACGCCATGGGCCTGTCCCAACCGCTGCACTTCGGTGATTACGGCGGCATGCCGATGAAGATCCTCTGGGCAGTGCTGGATGTGCTGACGATCATCGTGCTGGGCAGCGGGGTGTACCTGTGGGTCGTACGGCGCAAGGCGGGTAAGGCATGAAGCCGCGTCAGTCGAATTTCTGGAAGGTGTTTGGCCTTCCGCTGGGGATCGGCCTGCTCAGCGCAGCCGGGTTGTTTGCGGCGCTGCTCGGGAATGGGCTGTGGGATTCGCTCAGTTGGGTCGGGTTGGGCATTCCCGCTGCAATTGGCACTTGGGCCTTGCTCAAGCGGTGAGATAGATTATCCCGGCCCTTTCTTGAGGAATGCCCATGTCCGCTCCCAGCATGACTTTGTTCCACAACCCCGCGTCGCCCTTCGTTCGTAAGGTTCGCGTGCTGTTGGCTGAAACCGGCCAGCAGGACCGTGTCACGCTGCAAGGCAGCATGCCGACACCGGTCAACCCGGATACGCAGTTGGTGCAAGATAACCCGGTGGGCAAGATCCCGGCCCTGCGCCTGGCCGATGGCACGGTACTGCACGACAGCCGGGTGATCCTCGACTACTTCGACCACCAGCACGTCGGCACCCCGCTGATCCCACGCGACGGTTCCGCCCGGTGGCGCCGCCTGACACTGGCCTCGATGGCCGACGGCATCATGGATGCCGCCGTGCTGGTGCGCTACGAGACCGCCATGCGGCCGGCGGAAAAGCACTGGGACCAGTGGCTCGACGAACAGCGCAACAAGATCCGCCGCACCCTCGCCGAACTTGAAGCGCATGCCATCGCCGAACTGACCAGCCACTTCGACATCGCCGCCATCAGTGTGGCCTGCGCCCTGGGTTACCTCGACTTCCGTCACCCTGACCTGCAATGGCGCCACGACAACCCGCAGCTTGGCGCCTGGTACGCCGAAGTCAGCCAGCGGCCTTCAATGTTGGAGACGCAGCCACCGGTTTGACCCTGGGCTCAGGTGGCGGGGGAAGAAAGGCCATGATCCTCGCCACCAACTGCGCCTTGATGTGCTGATCCTCACGCAAGCCGATCATTGCACCGCCTCCAGGTCAAACTGCAAGGGCTCGACGAGCTTACGCTTGCCTACGCCATACCAGTCCAATTTGCGCGTCAGCACCATCACCGTGCCCAACAGCCCGAACAGCAACAGCGAGCCCATCAGCAACGCGTAATCCTCGGCACTCAACAGCCCATATAACAAGCCATACAACGCCGCCAACCCTGCCGAGAAGCCCAGGCCATGGGTGACACTGCGCAGCACGTGGCACACATAGAAGCCGATCAACGACACGCAGGCACCGGCGGAGATGAGGTAAGCCATGGCGAAGCCAATGTGCTCGGACAACGACAGCAACAGCAGGTAGAAGAACGCCAGCGCAAACCCCACCAGCGCGTACTGCACCGGGTGTACGGCCAAGCTCTTGAGCACTTCGAACAGAAAGAACCCGGCAAACGTCAGCGCGATAAACAGCAGTGCATATTTGATCGCGCGATCGCTCTTGAGGTACTGGTCCACCGGGTCGATGAAGTTCACGCCGAAACCGCGATTGTTGAAGTCGTTACAGCCCTGGCCATCCAGGCAGGTTTGCAGGGCTTGTTCAAGGTTGGTGGAAAAAAAAGAGGTCTGCCAGTTGGCGGTGAAACCCTTGTCGGTGACCTCCCGCTGGGCCGGCAGGAAATTGCCGATAAAGCTCGGATGCGGCCAGTTGGAAGCCAGGGACACTTGGCTGACCTTGCCCACCGGGACCACTTGCAATTGCTCGGTACCTTGCAGGCGCAGGTCAAAAGCGAAATCCACCACGCTTGGTTTTTTGCTGTCCAGCGCCGGCAGCGTCACGTGGACGCCCTCCCCCAGCCAGTCCACTTGTGAACCAGGCTCGAAGTCCAGGCGCTGGTTACCCAGCTCAAGCTTCAATGCGTTTTCGATGCCGCGAATATCGCTGATACCTACCGCCAGAAACGCCGCTTCAAAGCGGTAATCGGCAAAATCCTCGGTGATGCCCAGTTGTGCAGGCAGCTCGAAACGCCCGTTGAGACGGTTGTCGGCATGGAACAGCCGCGCCTGATAGATGCCTCGCGCACGCAGTTCGGTCTGCACCTTGCCGTCGAGCTCGAAACGATCCGGCAAGAAATACAGACGACCGCGCTCCTCACGGGTTTCTTCGTAGCGCTTATTGAGCTTTTCATTGAGCTTCCACTCACGCACGGTCTTGCGGTAGGGCACCACCATTACCGGCCCCGTGAGGCGCTGGCTGTAGCTGGAGCTGCGGGCGATGTCCATCAATACGCCGTCGCGCAGCTGCTGGCGGTCACTGATAATGCCGTTGATCATCAGCAGCGGAATCAGCAACAACAGCATCAGCAGCGCAATCGCGCCAAGTTTGAAAAGCAGACTGCGGTTCATGGGGCTCTCCCTGTTTTTGATGGGGAGAGACTGCGTTACGCGTGTGGGAGATTTATGTAGGCAATGTGGAGACTGTGTGGAGATGCAGCACCACCTGCACACCGCCCGGCACATTGCCGATCTGCAACGCGCCGCCGTGCAACTTCATCACTTCCTCAACAAAATTGAGCCCCAGGCCGGTGCTTTTGCGCCCGCTGCCCGGGCGTGGCAGTGAGTAAAAGCGTTCGCTCAAACGTGGCAGCGCATACTCGGGAATGGGCGCCGCCTGGTTGAACAGGCTCACCTGCACGTCGTTGTGCAGTGTCTGTGCGCTGAATCGCAGGGCGCCACCGGGTGGCGTGAAGTCCAAAGCGTTATCCAGCAGATTGCCCAGGGCCTGGCGTAACAGGAAAGGTTCGCCGTACACCCTCACTTCTGCGCCAATCAGTTGCTCGATACGCAAACCCGCGCCTTCGATGCGCGCGCATTGCGCCTTGAGCACCTCGTCGACAATCGCTGCCAGCGCGATGCTTGCCTGTTCTTCCAGACCCTGGCGTTGCTCGACTTGTGCCAGGTTCAGCAGCCGTTCGATCAGTTGCTGCAGGCGTGCACTTTCACTGTCGATATTGCCCACGAAGCGCTGCTGTTGCTCGCGGGTCATATCGCCCTGCAGCAACTCCGCCGCACCGCGTATCGCCGCCAAGGGGCTTTTCAATTCGTGGGTCAAGGTGTGTACGTAATGTTCGACGTAGGCCTTGCCTTCCAACTGCGTGCGCATGTGCTCCACCGCCGTGGACAGCTGCTTGAGTTCACCGCCGCGGTAATGCGGCAACTCGGCACGCCGCCCCTCGCTGACGGCCTCTGCGTAAGCCGTCAAACGGCGCAGGGCGACGCTTAGCCACCACGACAACACAGCCCCGAGCAACAGGCCCAGCACCACCAACCCGGCGCCGTACCACAGCAGGCGCCGTTCGGTGCGGTCGACATAGGGCTGCAACGAGCTGTTGGGCTTGGCCACGGTGACCACGCCGATGATCTGACCGTTGTCGCGGATCGGCGCCCCGACGTGCATCACCGAGGACGTCGGATCGTCCGGCGTGCTACGGGTGGAGCGGGCGCCGTATTCACCGCGCAAGGTCAGGTACACATCGTTCCATTGCGAATAATCCTGGCCCACCGCTTCGCCGCTGGAGTCGAGCAGCACGATGCCCTTGGCGTCGGTTACGTAAATGCGGTGGTTGACCTGATTCTTCGGCAGCCCCCAGATGGTCGCGCCCGGCTGGCGATTGCCGTAGGCCTGGAGTAACTGCGGCCAATGGCTCTCGCCGAGAGTGCCGTTCCTGACGTCATCGCGCAGGATCTCGGCCAGCAGGTTGGCGGTGTCCACCAGGGTCTCTTCGGTGGACTGTCGCACGCCGGGGCGGATTTCCTTCATCACCGTGTTGAGCACGAAATAACCGGTCAGTCCGATGAACAAGGCGTACACCAGGAAGATCCGCAGCCCCAGGCGCATCAGCTATGGCCCGGACTGTAGCTGTAGCCCAGGCCACGATGGGTCTGGATCGGTTCAGCATCCGCCGCGATGCCGCGCAGCTTGCTACGCAGGCTTTTGATATGGCTGTCGATATTGCGCTCGTAGCCGGCATCGGCGGCTACACCCACTGCATCGAGCAACTGCTCGCGGCTGAAGACGCGTTCGGGCTGCTCCAGAAGGCTGTGCAAGAGGCGAAACTCGTGCCGAGTCAGGCTTAGCGGCTGGCCGCGATACTGAATCTGCATGCGCTCCAGGTCCACCTGGAATGAAGTCGGCGCCACGCTGGGGCCGACCCGTTTGAGAATCGCCTTGACCCGCGCAGCCACTTCCCGAGGGCTGAACGGCTTGACCACATAATCGTCGGCACCGATCTCCAGCCCCACCACTCGGTCGATTTCACCATCCCGGGCACTTAGAAACATCACCGGCACTTCCGTGAAGCGGCGCAGTTGCTTGCAGGTTTCAAAGCCACTGATGTCCGGCAGCCCGATGTCGAGGATGATCAGGTCCGCCGGGGTCTGGCGTTGATAAGCCAACGCCTCCTGGCCAAGACTCAGCCACGTGGTGCCGAAGCCCTCGCCTTGCAAGGCGAATATCAGCGTATCGGCAATCGCCGCTTCGTCTTCGACAATCAGGATGTGCGGCATGGGCTCGATCAGCAGTCGGGTTTGTCGGCAGTGTAACGGCGGGCCGGGTTTACCGCTGCGCCGAATTCACGCAACGCCTTGGCACCGATCAACAGCGGGTAATTGAAGCTGCTGCGGTCGGTGAGGTTGACCTCGACCGTGCGCTTGACGTTGCCCAGGCACATCTCCAGGTCGATGACCGGGCGCTTGGCCACTGTGGCGTCGTCCTTGTCCTCGTCCTCATCGGCGCGACTTTTGATCTTGCTGATACGCGACACCTTGTGTTCAAACACCTTGTCGCTCGCCTCCTTGCCACCGAGGCGGAAGCGTACCCAGTCGTCGCCGTCACGCTGGAAGGTTTCGATGTTGCGCGCCGACAGCGACGCGGTCAGTGCACCGGTGTCCATCTTGGCCTTGAAGGTTTGGCCGATCTCCGGCAACTGAATGTATTCGTAACGACCGTAGAGGGTCGGTTCGGCGGCCATGACAGGCAAGGCGACCAGGGCGAGCGAGGCAAGGAGCAGTTTCACGGAATGATTTCCTCGAAAGAAGTAGGCGGATTCTAGACCGCAAAAGTGCTGCTGAGTTAGCTCGCTCAACCATACCCGGCACATTGTGAAACATTCGTCCGGCAAGATGCGATTTGGCCTCTAGACTCAGCTTGCTTATCATGGCCCGCCCAGACAATTCCAAGAGTTGCTTATGCGCCGCCTGCTCACCGGCTGTTTTGTCACACTGCTGTTATTGCTCAACACCCTGGTGCTGTTCGGACCGTTGATGGTGTTTGCCCTGCTCAAACTGGTGGCCCCCGGTCGCTTTCGCGACTACGCCTCATGGGCGGTGATGTGGATTGCCGAAACCTGGGCCGAGATCGACAAACTGATCTTTTCGCTGTGCATCCCGACCCAATGGGACATTCGCGGCGGTGATGACCTGCGCGGTGACACCTCCTACCTGGTCATCGGCAACCATCAATCCTGGGTCGATATCCCGGCGCTGATCCAGGCGTTGAACCGACGCACGCCGTTCTTCAAGTTCTTCCTTAAAAAAGAACTGGTCTGGGTACCCTTCCTGGGGCTGGCCTGGTGGGCGCTGGATTACCCGTTCATGAAACGCTACACCAAGGCGTTCCTGGCCAAGCACCCTGAATTGGCGGGGCAGGACTTGAAGATCACCCGGCAGGCTTGCGAACTGTTCAAGCGCCAGCCGGTGACGGTGGTCAACTACCTGGAAGGTACGCGCTTCAGCGAGGCCAAACACAAGCAGCAGGATTCGCCCTTCACGCGGCTGCTCAAGCCCAAGGCGGGCGGCGTGGCATTTGTATTGGCGGCCATGGGCGAACAGCTGGACGCGATCCTCGACGTGACGGTGGTCTATCCGCAGCAGAAGATTCCGGGATTCTGGGATTTGATCAGCGGCGCGGTGCCGAAAGTGATCATCGATATCCGCACCCGTGAACTGGACCCGGCGTTGTGGCAGGGGGATTACGAGAACGATCCGGCCTTTCGCCAGACCGTCCAGAACTGGGTGAACCAGCTCTGGAAGGAGAAGGACCAGCGCATACAACAGCTGTTATCGGATTAAGCTGCGCCTTACTGGAGAAGCAGCCTTTTCTCCAGCATCATCAGGCCAAGGGATGCAGGCGTTTCAGTCAGCTTACTGGGATGAATAAACTCAGGGGTTGATGAAGCAATCAACTCTTCATCCGATAGACGCTTGTCAATGTCCACTTGAAGCCCGGCGCCCCGCACGGCCTGTGCCAGCTCATCCGCTGAAGGGGTGTCGCTCAAGCGCTGCCCCAGGGGATGGTGGTACCTGCGAACCATCGTGTCTTGCTTGGCAACAGCATCCGCGTGTTCCTGTGTACATTGATAACTTGCTTTGCCTGGCCCGGATGCAGCAGCGGCGCCGCTGGCGATCAGTCGGAAGGCGTCATTGAGGCTCGATGCATGAATAATGTTCATATGAAATGTTCTACCTGAATGGATTGAAGAATCCGCTCCGGCAACGCTACGCGCCGGAACGGTCTCCCTGGGTGGTAAAACATCCCATACGGTTCAACGAAAAATGTTGCACAACATTCTCAAAATTCTTCGGATCGGGTCGCGTCAACTCCCCCAGACACTGCCCAGGCTTTGCAGCAAGGAACCGCCCACGCCTTGGTCGCCCAGGTATTTGAGGATCACCGGCGCAAACTGGCCGACCATTCCACTGTCCATACCCAGGGCGCTGAATGCGGTGTTCAGGTCGTTGGTGTTTTTCACATTACCCAGCAGGCCATCCAGGCCGCTGGTCTTGCTGCCGCCGCTCTGGCCGAGCATGCCGCTCAAGGCGCCCAGGCTGCCCAGGGAGTTGGTGCCCGACAGCTTATCCAGGCCTGGAACGCTCTTGCCCAGCTGCGAATAGTCAGTGCTGCTCAGTTGATTCTTGGCCAGGCCCAGCATGGCGCCGGTACCGCCGATCGCTTGTTCCGGGGTGACGTTCAGTTGCGAGGTCAGCGCCTGCAGCAGGCCGGCGGTCTGGGAGCTTGGCGCTGCGGCAGCCGCCTTATTGTTGCCCTGGGCGCCGGAAACGGCGTTGGCCACGTCGCCCAAGCTGAAACCTGCGGCAAACACCGGGCTGGCAGCCACGGTCAACAGGCATGACAGGGCAAAACCGCGTGAAATCTTCATCAAGACAACCTCAGAATGTATGAGCTAAAAAGCAGGCGTTTGACTGACATCCCTGGAGGAATGTTCCCACTCACAGATTAGTTCAGAATATTTTGCATCCGATTTACCTGCGCCCGCTAACACCCGGCCTGCACCAGCCGCAGTCGTGAGCCATTCCGACGAGGTGCGGCGCCCATATCACCGGGCTCAGGAACCCATCGCCATTGGCAAGGTCCATGAACTGACTACAAAATTTGTCAGGAACAGACTTATGACTGCGATCCAACCCCAAGTAATTGAGCACAAACCCTCATTCTGGAGCGGCCCTCGCCTGTTCATCGGCGCCTGCGCAGTGGTGGTTGCCGGCATCGGCGGCGCCCTTTATACCCAGGACAACGTCAAAGCCGCCGCCACCCTGGTGACCACCGAACAACAACCGGCCGCGCAGATCATGGCGCACAAGGATTACCTGGAAGTGCAGCCGATCGCCGCCACAGCCCCGGCACCGGACCACAGCCTGGAGCTGTGGGCAATCCCCGAGGGCGGAACGCCTGTGTCACTGGGCCTGTTGCCGGAAGACGGCAAAGGCATCATCGGCCTTAATCCTCGCCAGCAGGAATCCATCAGCAAACCGGTAGAGTTGATGGTGAGTGCGGAAACCAAAGGCGGCTCGTTGAGCAAACAGCCGACGGGGCCGACGGTGTACCAAGGGGCGCTGGCGGCTCGATAACGCCATAGCCTGAATGCGCAAGCCATAAGGGCGGTCCTCGGACCGCCCTTTTTGCATCCAGGGTAATCTGCGGTAGCAGCTTTCACAGGAACGAAAGCCCCACAGCCTCCCACCCAGGTTCGCCTCCCGCGAACCGACAACCGCGCAGGCTTACCCGTTAACAAGGAGTTAGAACTATGGTAATCGGCCCTCTGCTTTATGCTGCGCGCACCCAGTTGCTGCCGCCCCCGCCTCCCGGCATCAACCAATGCCCTGCGACACAAAATATCCAATCCACGCTCTACACAGACCCTGATCTGCCGCCCCCTTACGGCGACGGTTATCAATACACGGCCACTGCCAACGGCAAGACGTGGTCAGGGCAAACGGCGGCGACCCACGATGATTACCTGGCACCTGAATACGCACTGAAGCCCGAGGCCATCCATGAACGGAACGGCAAGCTCCTGTGTGATTACGGTGGCAATCGCGTGGTCAAAAACGGGGAAGTGGCCAACCCCTACCTGAGGCTTTCGGCACTCAAATGATCAAAAAAATGGCGACCTCCGGGGTTAATGCCAGCCAGTTAAGAGTGAACGCTGTATGTGTGGCGAGGGAGCTTGCTCCCGTTGGGTCGCGAAGCGGCCCCGTTCTTTGGTTTACAAAGCATGGGACTGCTGCGCAGTCCAACGGGAGCAAGCTCCCTCGCCACAGGTTACTTTTTAGCCTTTCCTTCTTAACTGACAGGCATTAACCCCGGGGGTCGCCATTTTTCAGCATTGCACTTTATGCCGCACTGAACAGTTTGTGCGGGTCAATCACAAACTTCTTCGGCACGCCCGCATCGAACTCACCATACCCACGCGGTGCGTCATCCAGGCTGATCACCTGCACGCCGACGATCTCGGCAATGTTGATGCGGTCCCACATGATCGCCTGCATCAGTTGGCGGTTGTACTTCATCACAGGCGTTTGCCCAGTGTGGAAGCTGTGGGATTTGGCCCAGCCCAGGCCAAAGCGGATGCTCAGGCTGCCCATTTTCGCAGCGGCATCCACCGCGCCTGGATCTTCGGTCACGTACAGGCCCGGAATACCAATCTTGCCCGCCACGCGCACCACACCCATCAGCGAGTTGAGCACAGTGGCCGGCGCTTCGGCTTTCACACCTTCGTGGCCGTGACCACGGGCTTCGAAACCTACGGCATCGACGGCGCAGTCCACTTCAGGCTCACCCAACAATGCGGCGATTTGTTCGTGCAGTGGAGTGTCTTTGGACAGGTCAGCGATTTCAAAACCCTGGGCCTTGGCGTGGGCCAGGCGGACCGGGTTGACGTCGCCAATGATCACCACCGCCGCGCCCAGCAGGCGTGCAGAGGCGGCAGCGGCCAGGCCGACCGGGCCGGCGCCCGCGATGTACACGGTGCTGCCCGGCCCAACGCCCGCAGTGACGGCGCCGTGGTAGCCGGTAGGCAGAATGTCGGAGAGGCAGGTCAGGTCGCGGATTTTCTCCATGGCCTTGTCGCGGTCCGGCAGTTTGAGCAGGTTGAAGTCGGCATAGGGCACCAGCACGTATTCGGCCTGGCCGCCGGTCCAGTCGCCCATGTCGACATAACCATAGGCGCCACCGGCACGGGCCGGGTTGACGGTGAGGCACACCCCGGTGTGTTGCTCTTTGCAGGAGCGGCAGCGGCCGCACGCTACGTTGAACGGCACCGACACCAGATCACCGATCTTCAGGTTCTCGACGTCGCTGCCCTTCTCGATCACTTCACCGGTGATTTCATGACCGAGCACCAGGCCGGTCTGGGCAGTGGTACGGCCGCGTACCATGTGTTGGTCGGAGCCGCAGATGTTGGTGGAAACCACGCGCAGGATGACGCCGTGCTCAATCTTCCTGCCACGGGGGTCCTGCATTTTGGGATAGTCGATTTTCTGCACTTCGACTTTGCCGTTGCCGAGATACACGACACCACGATTACCAGACATGTCAGTCACCTCTATATTTATCGTTGTTAAGAGAGTGGAATGAGCTTCAAGCGGCCAGCTACAAGCCGCAAGAAGTGTGCAGAGCCGCTTTTTCCTGCGGCTTGAAGCTTGCAACTTGCCACTACAGGACGACCGTCCTGTTAGCGTTCAAGAACACACGTCTTTCAATGTGATAACCCACAGCTCGAGCCAATGTGAGTCCTTCGATATCCCGTCCCTTGGCAATCAAATCCTCGGGATAATGGCTGTGATCCACCACCTCCACACCCTGGGCAATGATCGGCCCCTCATCCAGATCGTTGTTGATGTAATGCGCCGTGGCCCCCACCAACTTCACGCCCTTGTTGTACGCCTGGTGATAAGGCTTGGCGCCCTTGAAGCCCGGCAGCAACGAGTGATGAATGTTGATGGCCTTGCCATCCAGCTTGCGACACAGTTCCGGCGACAGCACTTGCATGTAGCGCGCAAGAATCACCAATTCAGCGCCGGTGTCTTCAACCACCTGCCACACCTGACGCTCCTGGGACGGTTTGTCATTGGGGTCGAGGGGGAAATGGTAGTAGGGAATCTGGTGCCAGTCGGCCAAGGATTTCAAATCGGGGTGATTGGACACCACCGCCACTACGTCCATCGACAGTTGACCAATGCGCTGGCGGTACAACAGGTCGTTGAGGCAGTGATCGGCCTTGGAAACCATGATCACGACTTTTGGCCGATAATTCGGCGCCGTCAGCTCGAAGATCATGCCGAAGGCCTCACCACGCGTGGCCAGGCCCTCGCGGAAAGCCTGTTCATCAAATCCGTCGGGCTGACGGAATTCCACGCGGATGAAGAACCGTCCCGAGAGCCGGTCATCGAACGAGTGGTGCTCGGTGACATAGCAGCCCTGTTCGAACAGGTAGCGGGTGACCGCGTCCACCGTGCCGAGCACGCTGGGGCAGTCGGCGGTCAAAATCCATGTATCGGGTGCGCGGCTCATGGGGCATTCCTCAGGCTTGAACGCTCAGGCCAAATTCGGCAGATGCATCCTGCAACCACAACCACCAGTAATCCGAGAAGCTGCGACGAATCACCAGTTCCCAGGTGTCTTCAGCGGTGTGGCGGATCACCAATTGCGACTTGGCGAACACCGTACCCACTGCCTTGCCTACCGGGAAGTTGTTGGGGTGCACGTCGTAGCTGGTGGACTTCATCAGCACATCGCGCACATTCGGGCCGCTGAGTTCAAGGATCTGCTGGCCGCCACTGACATTGACGATCTGGATATGCAGGTCGCCCAGGGCGGCGCGCAGGTTTTGCTCGGCGGCGAACTCTTCACCGCTCGGCACAACGAGCAGCCACTCATCCGGGCCGAGCCATTGCAGGCTGGTTTCGCCCTTGACGATGACTTGCAGGGCACCAGGCAGTTCGATGCCGAGCGCCTTGTGCACGCCGGCAGCGAAGGCGGCATCGTGGCCGTCGCCGCGGATGGTCAGATGGCCCAGGAGTTTCTTTTCACGCACGATCACGCCGGCGTTCTTGCGACCTTTGCCGACCAGGCTGGCGAGGTCGGCATGGTGCAACGACGACTCGGCCTTGGCGCCGGTGGTGGGGCGTTGCTGGTATACGTTGGCTGCTGTCATAGAGCACCTGTTCTGAATTCTGTGGTGACTGTTCCGGCCTCATCGCGGGCAAGCCCCCTCCCACCTCTGGAATGCACTCCAATGTGGGAGCCGGCTTGCCTGCGATGCAGGCGCCTCGGTCTATCAAATGTTCTGACGATCGCCTTTCGGGTCGAAGAACACCGAAGACACAATCTCCGCCTCGATCACGCTGCCATCCGCCTGCGGTGAGAACACCCGCTCGCCGATGCGCTTCAAGCCGCCCTTCACCACCGCCATCGCGAACGAATAGCCAAGGGAGTTGTGGGCGTAGCTCGAGGTCACATGACCGACCATCTTCATCGGGATCGACTGCTTCGGATCGAACACCAACTGCGCGCCTTCCGGCAGCCACACTTTTGGATCGACCGGCTTCAAGCCCACCAGCTGCTTACGCTCTTCACGCACGCAGTCTTCACGGTTCATGCCGCGCCAGCCGATCCACGAGAACGGCTTGGTACGCCCGACACACCAGCCCATGTTCAGGTCATCCGGGGTCATCGAGCCATCGGTGTCCTGGCCGACGATGATGAAGCCCTTCTCGGCCCGCAGGACGTGCATGGTTTCGGTGCCGTACGGGGTCAGGTTGTACTTCTTGCCGGCCTCGACGATCTTCTCCAGCACGCCCATGGCGTAGTCGGCCTGCACGTTGACTTCGTACGACAGCTCACCGGTAAACGAGATCCGGAACACACGAGCCGGTACCCCGCCGACCAGGCCTTCCTTCCAGGTCATGAACGGGAAGCCATCCTTGTCCAGGTCGATGTCGGTGACTTCAGCCAGCAGCTTGCGGCTGTTGGGGCCGGACAGCGTCATGGTCGCCCAGTGGTCGGTGACCGAGGTGAAGTACACCTTGAGGTCCGGCCATTCGGTCTGTTGGTAGATTTCCAGCCACTGGAGCACGCGAGCGGCGCCGCCGGTGGTGGTGGTCATCAGGAAGTGGTTGTCGGCGAGACAGGCGGTGACGCCGTCGTCGAAGACCATACCGTCTTCCTTGCACATCAGGCCATAGCGCGCCTTGCCCACATCGAGCTTGGTCCAGGCGTTGCTGTAGATGCGGTTGAGGAACTCACGGGCATCCGGGCCTTGAATGTCGATCTTGCCGAGGGTGGACGCATCCAGCAGGCCGACGCTGTCGCGCACGGCCAGGCATTCGCGCTTGACCGCGGCATGCAGGTCTTCGCCGTTGCGTGGGAAATACCAAGGGCGTTTCCACTGGCCGACGTCTTCAAACTCGGCGCCGTTCTTGACGTGCCAGGCGTGCAGCGCGGTGTAGCGGACCGGCTCGAAGATGTGCCCACAGTGGCGGCCCGCTACCGCGCCGAAAGTCACCGGCGTGTAGTTGGGGCGGAACATGGTGGTGCCCATCTGCGGGATGGTCACGTTCAGGGAGCGAGCGGCAATCGCCAGGCCGTTGACGTTACCCAGCTTGCCCTGGTCGGTACCAAAGCCCAGTGCGGTGTAGCGTTTGACGTGCTCGACCGACTCGAAACCTTCGCGGGTCGCCAGTTCGATGGCCGCGGCAGTGACGTCGTTCTGCAGGTCGACAAATTGCTTGGGTGCCCGCGCGGTGGCTTTTTCGTGAGGCACCTGGAACAGCGCCAGGGTCGGCTCTTCCAGACGGCTCAAGGCTTTGGGCAGCGTGCCTTCCACCGGTGCAAAACCGGCTTCGCTGGCTGCGCGTACGCCCCCTTCAAAACCGTCGGCCAGGGAATCGCCAAGGCCGTAGACGCCGTTGATGCCGCCGACACACACACGTTTCTGCGGTGCTTCGCCCGGTACAAAACCGAGGATATCTTCACGCCAGGTCGGCTTGCCGCCCAGGTGCGAGGCCAAGTGAACCACGGGGCTGTAGCCGCCTGAGCTGGCGACCAGGTCGCAGTCCAGCCACTCGCCGGGGCTGGTGACCTTATGGGCCTTGACGTCGATGGCCGCCACACGGGCGCCGGTCACATGCTTGCTGCCACGGGCTTCGATCACGGCGCTGCCGGTGAGGATGCGGATGCCTTTGGCGCGGGCTTCTTCAACCAGGGCACCGCGTGGGTTGTGGCGTGCATCGGCTACGGCCACCACTTGCAGGCCCGCGTCGAACCAGTCCAGCGCCACGCGGTAGGCGTGATCGTTGTTGGTCGACAGCACCAGTTTTTTACCGGGTGCCACGCCATAGCGGCGCACGTAGGTGGAGACCGCACCGGCGAGCATGTTGCCCGGCACGTCGTTGTTGCCGTACACCAGCGGCCGCTCGCAGGCGCCGGTCGCCAGCACCACTCGCTTGGCCCGTACACGATGGATACGCTGACGCACCACGCCAATCGGCGCGCGGTCACCGAGGTGATCGGTGAGGCGTTCGTGAATGGTCAGGAAGTTATGATCATGGTAGCCATTGACGGTAGCGCGGGGCAGCAGCACCACGTCCGGCAGGGCCTTCAATTCGGCGATCACACTGGCGACCCATTCCATGGCCGGTTTGCCGTCGAGGCTTTCGCGGGAGTCGAGCAGCGAGCCGCCGAACTCTTCCTGCTCATCGGCAATGATCACCCGAGCGCCACTGCGCGCGGCAGCCAGTGCAGCGGCCAGGCCGGCAGGGCCTGCGCCGACCACCAGCACGTCGCAGTGACGATTCATGTTGTCGTAGGTGTCCGGGTCGTTCTCGGTCGGCGAGCGGCCGAGGCCTGCAGCCTTGCGGATGTACTTCTCGTACGTCATCCAGAACGATTGCGGGTACATGAAGGTTTTGTAGTAGAAACCCGGCGGCATCAGCTTGCCGCCGACCTTGCCGAGGATGCCCATCATGTCATTGTTCACGCTCGGCCAACCGTTGGTGCTGGTGGCGACGAGGCCCTGATACAGCGCCTGTTGCGTGGCGCGCACGTTGGGAATCTGGGTGGCTTCGGTGGCGCCGATCTGCAGCACCGCGTTCGGCTCTTCGGCGCCGGCGGCGAAGATGCCCCGAGGGCGCGAATATTTGAAACTGCGGCCGATGATGTCGACGCCGTTGGCCAACAATGCGGCGGCCAGGGTGTCACCTTCAAAGCCTTTGTAGCTCTGGCCGTTGAAGGTAAACGTGAGGACTTTATTACGGTCGATGCGGCCACCGTTGGACAGGCGATTGGTCTGGCTCATACCTTCTCTCCAGAGGCCTTGGCGGTGAATTGTGGCTTCTCACCGATCTTGTAGGTTTCAAGAATTTCGTAGGTCACGGTATCGCGCGTGGCGTTGAAATACTGGCGGCAACCGGCAGCATGAATCCACAGCTCGTGGTGCAGGCCGCGCGGGTTGTCACGGAAGAACATGTAGTCGCCCCACTCTTCATCGGTGCAGGCGTTCGGGTCCAGCGGGCGCGGGATGTGCGCTTGGCCGGACGCATGGAATTCCTCTTCGGAGCGCAGTTCGCCACAGTGAGGACAGAAGATATGCAACATAGGAAATTTCTCCTGTTAGTGGGCGACGGCCGCAGCGCCGTGTTCATCGATCAACGCACCGTTGTGGAAACGGTCGATGGAGAAAGGTGCGGCCAGCGGGTGCATTTCACCCTTGGCCAGGCTGGCGGCAAACACGTTGCCTGAGCCCGGTGTGGCCTTGAAGCCACCGGTGCCCCACCCGCAGTTGAAGAACATGTTCGGTACCGGGGTTTTGGAAATGATCGGGCACGCGTCCGGCGTGGTGTCGACGATGCCGCCCCACTGACGGTTCATGCGCACGCGCGACAGCACCGGGAACATCTCGACGATGGCCTGGATGGTGTGTTCGATGACCGGGTACGAACCACGCTGGCCGTAGCCGTTGTAGCCGTCGATACCGGCGCCGATCACCAGGTCGCCCTTGTCGGACTGGCTGATGTAACCGTGCACGGCGTTGGACATGATCACGCTGTCGATAATCGGCTTGATCGGCTCCGACACCAGGGCTTGCAACGGGTGGGACTCGATCGGCAGGCGGAAGCCGGCGAGCGACGCCATGTGCCCCGAGTTACCGGCGGTGACCACACCGACGCGCTTGGCGCCGATGAAGCCTTTATTGGTTTCCACGCCGATGCACACGCCGTTTTCCTTGCGAAAGCCGATCACTTCGGTCTGCTGGATCAAGTCCACGCCGAGTGCGTCGGCCGCACGGGCAAAGCCCCAGGCCACGGCATCGTGACGGGCCACGCCGCCGCGCCGTTGCACGGTGGCGCCGAGCACCGGATAGCGGGTGTTTTTCGAGCAGTCGAGGTACGGGATCTCGTCGGCCACTTGCTTGGCGTTGAGCAGCTCGCCGTCCACGCCGTTAAGGCGGTTGGCGCTGACACGGCGCTCGGAATCACGGATGTCCTGCAGGGTGTGGCACAGGTTGTACACGCCACGCTGGGAGAACATCACGTTGTAGTTCAGGTCCTGGGACAAGCCTTCCCACAGTTTCATCGCGTGTTCGTACAGGTGCGCCGACTCGTCCCACAGGTAGTTGGAACGCACGATGGTGGTGTTGCGCGCGGTATTACCGCCGCCCAACCAACCTTTCTCGACCACCGCCACATTGGTGATGCCGTGTTCCTTGGCCAAGTAGTAGGCGGTCGCCAGACCATGCCCGCCACCGCCGACGATGACCACGTCGTAGACCTTCTTAGGGGTCGGCGTGCGCCACATCTTCTGCCAGTTTTCGTGGTGGCTGAGTGAGTGTTTGAAGAGGCCGAAGCCCGAGTAGCGTTGCATAGTCATTACTCCAAAACCGCGCTCAGCGATAAACCGGGAAATCAGCGCACAGGGCAGACACGTGCTTGGCCACGTTGGCCTCGACATCGGCATCGCCGAGGTTGTCGAGGATGTCGCAGATCCAGCCGGCCAACTCGATGCATTGCGGCACCTTGAAACCACGCGTGGTCACCGCCGGGGTGCCGATGCGCAGGCCCGAGGTTACGAATGGCGACTGCGGGTCGTTCGGCACGGCGTTCTTGTTGACGGTGATGTGGGCACGCCCCAGGGCCGCGTCCGCCTCTTTGCCGGTGAGACCCTGACGGATCAGGCTGACGAGGAACAGATGGTTGTCGGTACCACCGGACACTACATCGTAGCCGCGCTTGATAAACACGCTGGCCATGGCCTGGGCGTTATCGATCACTTGTTGCTGATAAGCCTTGAAACCAGGCTCCAGTGCTTCCTTGAAGCACACGGCCTTGCCGGCGATGACGTGCATCAGCGGGCCGCCCTGGGCGCCGGGGAACACGGCAGCGTTGAGTTTTTTCTCGATCTCTTCGTTGGCCTTGGCCAGGATCAAACCGCCACGCGGCCCGCGCAGGGTCTTGTGGGTAGTGGTGGTGACCACGTCAGCGTACGGCAGTGGGTTCGGGTACAGGCCAGCGGCAACCAGGCCGGCAACGTGGGCCATGTCGACGAACAGCAGCGCGCCGACCTTATCGGCGATCTGGCGGAAGCGTGGGAAATCCAGGGTCTTGGAGTAGGCAGAGAAACCCGCCACGACCATCTTCGGCTTGTGCTCAACCGCCAGGCGCTCGACTTCGTCGTAGTCGATCAGGCCAGTGTCGGTGTTGATACCGTACTGCACGGCGTTGTACAGCTTGCCCGAGGACGAAACCTTGGCACCGTGGGTCAGGTGGCCGCCGTGGGCCAGGCTCATGCCCAGAATGGTATCGCCGGCATTGATCAGCGCCAGGTACACCGCGCTGTTGGCGGAGGAACCGGAGTGTGGCTGCACGTTGGCATAATCGGCGCCGAACAGCTGCTTGGCGCGCTCGATGGCCAGGGCTTCAACCTTGTCCACGTGCTCGCAACCGCCGTAGTAGCGCTTGCCCGGGTAGCCTTCGGCATACTTGTTGGTGAGGCCGCTGCCTTGGGCTTCCATCACGCGTTTGCTGGTGTAGTTCTCCGACGCGATCAGCTCGATATGATCTTCCTGGCGCTGCTCTTCGGCACTCATCGCCGCCAGCAGTGCGTCGTCATATCCCTGAATCTGGTCTTTTTTGCTGAACATCGCGTCTCTCCCAGCCTTTCGTATTGGTGAGGCCCATACAGGCCCTTTGATGCGATGGTAGGGCTGGCGCAGACAGGTCAAATGCCTACGCACGCCACGCAAAGGTGCGTTTACGACATTAGCGAAACAACACCAAATAAATGTGGCCGGGGTTAGGCGATGATCTGGCGGACGAGTAGCAGCAAGAGGAAATGCAGGGGATAGAGGACGTAGGCCCAACGGCGCATGGCAGGGGGCCTGGCGCTTTTCCCATGTCGTAATAAGACCAGCCCGGCCAATGGCGCAATCAGGCACATCACCAACCCGAGCATGGCAATCAGGCTGCCGTTATTGAGCAGAATCTGCCATTGGTTGGCGGCGACACAGACCACGCCGGGTAATACGCTGAAATACCATGCGCGACTGAACACCAACAGCATGGCCAACGGCAGCAACACACCAAAGAAACCGAACATCAGGTGTGTCGAGAATATGACCGCTATCGTGACGGCAATCAGCGCCAATGTTCGATCAAAAAGCGCCTTCTGCTGCCATCCTCGGGCAACCAGTAGGCCAAGTATCAGGGTCGGCAAAACGTTCAACGTATCGGCATCATCGATAAACATTCGATACGGCACTTCACTGATCACACTGAACAGCAACAGCCAGCCCAGGTAACGCCATTGGCCGCTCACGGGAGCGTTTCTGACGCGATGCAAATTCGCCGCAATCGCCAGGCAAAACCACGGGAATGCCAGGCGCCCCGGCACATACAGGCCATCGAGGCTCAAACCGACATAGCGCAGGTGATCCAGGACCATGCTCAGCAGCGCCAGCCACTTGAGCAGGTCCAAAGCGCCATCACGGACGCGTCCGACATCCAATGTTTCGGTACCGTGCATAATTCCCCAGTAACTCTGCATTTACAGCGCGTGCGTACGCCCGACAATCTTGGTTACAGTGCGCACCAACATCGACCACAGGAATGGGCCATGACCGACAAGAGCCAACAATTCGCCAGCGACAACTACTCCGGGATTTGCCCGGAAGCCTGGGCCGCCATGGAACAAGCCAACCAGGGCCATCAACGCGCCTACGGCGATGATGAATGGACCCATCGCGCCGCCGACGGTTTCCGCAATTTGTTCGAAACCGACTGCGAAGTGTTCTTCGCCTTCAACGGCACCGCGGCCAACTCACTGGCGCTGTCTTCACTGTGCCAGAGCTACCATAGCGTGATTTGCTCGGAAACCGCCCACGTCGAAACCGACGAATGCGGCGCACCGGAGTTTTTCTCCAACGGCTCGAAGCTGCTCATCGCCCGCACCGAAAATGGCAAGCTGACCCCGGAATCAATCCGCGAGATCGCCCTCAAGCGCCAGGACATCCACTACCCCAAACCCCGTGTGGTCACCCTGACCCAGGCCACCGAAGTCGGCAGCGTGTACACCCCGGATGAAATCCGCGCCATCAGCGCTACCTGCAAGGAACTGGGCCTGAACCTGCACATGGACGGCGCACGCTTCTCCAACGCCTGCGCCTTCCTCGGTTGCTCCCCCGCCGACCTGACCTGGAAAGCCGGTGTGGACGTATTGTGCTTTGGCGGCACCAAAAACGGCATGGCCGTGGGTGAAGCGATCCTGTTCTTCAATCACAAGCTGGCTGAAGACTTCGACTACCGTTGCAAACAGGCCGGCCAACTGGCCTCGAAAATGCGCTTTCTCTCCGCCCCGTGGGTGGGCCTGCTGGAACACGACGCCTGGCTCAAACACGCACGCCACGCCAACCACTGCGCACAACTGCTGAGCAGCCTGGTGGCGGATATTCCCGGGGTTGAATTGATGTTCCCGGTACAGGCCAATGGCGTGTTCCTGCAGCTCTCGGAACCGGCCATCGCCGCGCTGACGGCCAAGGGCTGGCGCTTCTACACCTTCATCGGCAAAGGCGGCGCACGCTTCATGTGTGCGTGGGATACCGAGGAAGAGCGTGTAAGAGAATTAGCTGCGGATATTCGGACAGTGATGGGCGCCTGAACGTAGCGAATACTGGCGCAATGCCGAGTCTGTCATTTGATATTTCTGACAGCAGCAGGCTGTATTTTCATTGACTAGCCTCTTGGAACCCGAAAGGAAAAGGCCGCATTCAGAGGCTAATGCCAGTCAGAAGGCTTTTTGCAGGAGCGAGCTTGCTCGCGAAAAACTCACAGGCGCCGCGTTCATTCAGGCAACACGCGTTACCGTTGACGTTTTTCGCGAGCAAGCTCGCTCCTACAGAAGGCGCTTACGCTTAATTGCCTGGCATTAGCTGCAGAGGCCGCCTTTCGGGACGACCACCTGCCGAATCATCGGCCGGAAACGGACATCCAGCAGAGGCTAACCCCATGGAATACCAGAGCAACGGCAACACCCTGCAAGGCGACGGCAGCATCAGCACCACGGTGATTGACTGGGATGAGTTCAGGAAGCACGCAAAAGTCGGGGACACCATCCGCGAACCGTCGAGAACCTTGAGGATCTACGACAAAGTCTATGAATTGACAGCTTCAGGCCAGAACTTCGTGGTTCATCTCTACGCTCAGTAACCGTTAACATCCTGTGTGGGAGGAATCTTGCTCCCACACAGGAATATGCCCCACTTGAGCAGGTTGTTAATCAGAACTCGATACGCACATCGCCCTTCGGCACACTGCAGCACGACAGGATGTAACCCTCGGCTTCGTCTTCCTCGGTGATCCCGCCGTTGTGCTCCATCTCGACTTCCCCACCCAACTTCATCACCTTGCACGTTCCGCAGATGCCCATGCCGCAAGCTTTGGGGATCAGCAGGCCAAGCTTGGCCGCCGCTGCGTGCACGGTTTCGCCCGGCGCCACGCGGATGCTTTTGCCCGAGGCAATGAATTCCACCTGATGCAGGTCAGCCAGATCGGGTTCCGGTGCTTCGGCGGCTTGTTCGGCCTGCTCCACCGCATCGGCTCGGGCTTCAGGTGGCGTGGCCCCAAACGATTCTTCGTGGTAACGCGCCATGTCGAAACCGGCGGCCTCCAAGAGGCGCTTCACTGCATTCATGTACGGCGTAGGGCCGCAGCAGAACACTTCGCGCTCCAGGAAGTCCGGCACCATCAGTTCGAGCATTTTGTGGTTCAGGTAACCGCGGTACCCCGCCCAGGGCTCACCCAACCCATGCTTCTCACAAATCAGGTGCAGGCTGAAGTTATCAATCCGCGACGCCATGTGTTCCAGCTCGCGGTGATAGATGATGTCCTTGGGCGAGCGAGCGCTGTGGATAAATGTCATGTCGACGTTAGCGTTGGTGTCGTAGAACCAACGGGCCATGGACATCACTGGCGTGATGCCGACGCCGCCGCTGAGATACAACACTTTCGGGCTCGGAAAGTCGATGGCGTTGAACAGCCCGACCGGCCCGTGCACCGCCAGCTCCTGGCCTTCATGCAGGGTGTCGTGCAACCAGTTGGACACGCGGCCACCCGGCACACGCTTGATCGTCACCGAAAAGCTGTAGGGCACCGATGGCGAACTGGAAATGGTGTACGAGCGCATGATTGGCTGCCCGTCGATTTCCAGTTCCAGGGTGACGAATTGTCCCGGCTTGAAAAAGAACAGGATTGGCTGGTCGGCCATGAAGCAAAAAGTGCGCACGTCCCAGGTTTCCTGGATGACTTTGACGCAACGGACGATGTGTCGACCATTGGCCCAGGTCTGAGTAGTTACCGGGTTCAGGAAGTTATTGGACATGCTGTTCTCCGTAGCCGTAGGTCGGCCTGATGAAGGCGATTTTGCGTAACGCCGAATGCGCCCATTTACCTATCTGCGACATTCACATACTTATCGCGACCAGCCCCCATACCACGGGGGTTGCGCGTCGGGATCAGAGTGGGCCATGTCGCTAATGGACAAGGTTCTGGCCTTCAGCGGCCCCACACTCACGCCCAACAACCACGCTTTCTTTACGCCTTGCGTAGTACAACCGTAGCCACTATTCGCCGGCCACATTGAATGGCCATGAGGACACATACGATGGACGTCACCGCAACCTTAAGCTTGGGCGATCCGCTGGAACCCGCACGCAAGGCCACCGCGCAAATGCTGCAAGAACGTGAGCGCACCTTTTCGCTGCCGCAACCGTTCTACTCGGATGAACGACTGTTCGATATCGACATGCAGGAAATCTTCCAGAAAGAGTGGTTGATCGCCGGCATGACCTGCGAGATCCCCGCCAAGGGCAACTACCTGACCCTGCAAGTGGGCAAGAACCCGATCATCGTGATCCGTGGCGCCGAAGGCGTGGTGCATGCGTTCCACAACGTGTGCCGTCACCGTGGCTCGCGCCTGTGCACCAGCGACAAGGGCAAGGTCGCCAAACTGGTCTGCCACTACCATCAGTGGACCTACGAGCTGGACGGCCGCCTGCTGTTCGCCGGCACCGAGATGGGCGCCGACTTCGACATGAAGCAGTACGGCCTGAAACCGGTGAATGTGAAGACCGCCGGCGGCTACATCTTCATCAGCCTGGCCGAAAATCCGCCGGCCATCGATGACTTCCTGTCGACCCTGAACCACTACATGGAACCCTACGACATGGAAAACACCAAGGTGGCGGTGCAAACCACCTTGATGGAAAAAGCCAACTGGAAGCTGGTGCTGGAGAACAACCGCGAGTGCTACCACTGCAACGCCTCGCACCCGGAACTGTTGAAAACCCTGCTGGAATGGGACGACGTCACCGACCCGCGCGCCGACCAGGCGTTCAAGGACCACGTTGCCGCTTCCGCCGCTGCCTGGGATGCCGAGAAAATCCCTTACGCCCACGCCAGCTTCGGCTTGCGTAACCGTATCGTGCGCATGCCGCTGCTCAAGGGCACCGTGTCGATGACCATGGACGGGAAACAGGGCTGCGCCAAACTCATGGGGCGCATCAAGAACCCGGACCTGGGCTCCATGCGCATCCTGCACCTGCCCCACTCGTGGAACCACTGCATGGGCGACCACATCATCGTGTTCACTGTGTGGCCGATCAGCGCCCAGGAAACCATGGTCACCACCAAGTGGCTCGTACACAAGGACGCCGTGGAGGGTGTGGACTACGACGTGGAGCGTATGCGCCAGGTGTGGGACGCCACCAACGACCAGGACCGACGCCTGGCCGAAGAGAACCAGCGCGGCATCAACTCCACCGCCTACCAGCCTGGCCCGTACTCCAAGACCTACGAGTTCGGCGTGGTGAACTTCGTGGATTGGTACAGCGAACGCATGTTGAACAACCTCGGCGCAGCCCCAGCCCCTTACCTCAAAGGCGTGGCTGCACACGAATAACCGATACCCACAGCTCAAACATGTTGGAGGGGGCTTGCTCTACTACCCGTCAGTTAAGAAGTAGAAAGGCGACAACGTAACCTGTGGTGAGGGAGCTTGCTCCCGTTGGACTGCGCAGCAGTCACATGCTTTTTAAACAAAGCGGGGCCGCTTCGCGGCCCAACGGGAGCAAGCTCCCTCGCCACAGATACAGCGTTCTCCCTTAACTGACTGGCATGAGGGCAAGCCTCCTCCCACAGTTGAAGCTCACACTGCTTAATATTTGATCAAATCTCTCGCAGACCACTGCCAGCCTGCCTTACAGCCGTTACC